>NZ_JAUBUG010000046.1:0-60864 GCF_036705345.1 Microcoleus sp. B3-D2 | reverse complement strand
GGGAGCCATCGCCCGGAGGTCGCTCCGGGCGGGGCCGGAGCGCCTTTGTTAAGAAAGATGTGAGTAAGGCATAGCTTGCTAAGGGGGGGAGTAAGAGTTAGCCTCTTGTTAAGGGGGGGAGTAAGAGTTTCGATAGTCCAAAATCCCAAATAGGAAATCGATATGAGCTCAGAAGTTACCCTCACCATCACTTCCGGGAATCTCAAAGGCCGAGAATTTACCTTTGACACCCGCACAACTTGCATTATTGGCCGCGCCAAAGATTGCTATCCCAAGATTCCCGACGACGAAAAACACCGCACGATTTCCCGCTATCACTGCTTGCTGGATATCAATCCTCCCGATATCCGGGTGCGGGATTTCGGTAGCAAAAATGGCACTTTTGTTAATGGCAAAAAAATCGGTCAACGAGAAGCTCATCAAACTCCCGAAGAAGCTGCTCAAATTCAATTCCCAGAATACGACTTGCAAAAGGGAGATGAATTTACACTCAGCGATACTTCTTTTCGAGTTGGCGTTGCCCTTGACCCGGAAATTGTCAAAAATCTCCAACACCAAACACCCCCTGTCATTCCCTCAAATCAAGCAAATCTGTGGGAAATGCTGCAAGCTTTTCTGTTGAAAGCAGTGGCTAATGAAAGCCATATCGGAGTTCTCGGCGATTACCTTTTGCTCAAAGAATTGGGTAGGGGAGGTTTTAGTTTAGTTTATTTGGCGCGCCACAAACAAACTAACGAACAAGTTGCGCTGAAAGTGATGCTGCCAAAAGTAGCGGCAAATCAGCGGGCTGTTAATTGGTTTTTGCGGGAAGTTGAAAATATGAAAGTTTTAAAACATCCCAATGTGGTAGGATTAAAAGAGTTTGGTTATGCTGATGAAACTTTCTTTTTCACGATGGAATACTGCGACGGCGGCAGTGTTGTGGATTTGATGGAAAAACGCGGTTTCAGCACTTTGCCGATTGGTGAGGCTGTGGCTATTATTTTGCAAGTTTTAGATGGTTTGACTTACACCCATAATGCAGAAATTCCCAATGTCAGATTGGCTGATGGTAGTTTTGCAAAGGGACGGGGTTTGATTCACCGGGATTTGAAACCGGGGAATATTTTTCTGGCGAATGTGGGTGGGAAACAAGTTGCCAAAATTGGGGATTATGGGTTAGCAAAGGCTTTTGACCAAGCGGGTTTAAGTGGCCAAACGATGACTGGTAATGTTGTGGGCACGCCGTATTTTATGCCGCGACAGCAGGTAGTAAATTATAAGTACACGCAACCGGATGTTGATGTTTGGGCGGCGGCGGCTTGTTTGTATGTGATGATAACGGGATATTCCCCGCGCAATTTGCAGGATCAAGACCCGTTTTTGGCGGTTTTGCAAAATGATGCGGTTCCTGTGCGCGATCGCACTTCTGCCATTCCTCAACCGCTAGCCACCGTTATCGATCGCGCTTTAATTGACAATCCTGATATTTATTATAAAAGTGCAGCGGAATTTAAACAAGCCCTATTCAATAGTATATCGTAATTTATGGTTCGACTACCCATAGGTTTTCAGAAACCCGGTTTCTTCAATAAACCGGGTTTCTTGGTATTCTCAATC
Organism: Microcoleus sp. B3-D2; assembly: GCF_036705345.1. Taxonomy (NCBI): domain Bacteria; kingdom Bacillati; phylum Cyanobacteriota; class Cyanophyceae; order Oscillatoriales; family Microcoleaceae; genus Microcoleus; species Microcoleus sp. B3-D2. The sequence goes on along the minus strand of NZ_JAUBUG010000046.1, from coordinate 59,265 downwards.
TGCCATCACAGACAATACATACTCTCCTTGATTTACTGACTGATTGGTCGAAACATCAAAAATGAAACCATCTGACTCAGCACCAACATCAACCAAACTCGGAAATTCCCCATTCTTATTAAAACTGAGAATTTGATAAAGCCGATCGCCCTTTTTGACATAACTCCCCAACTCCACTCGATTTTGAATCATCCCGCCCGCCGGCGCGTAGTATTTGAGCGCTGAATTCTTGGGAGTGAAAATAACTTGATGCGCCGCTGTTTCCGGCAGGGGAAATCCATCTATTTTCAATAAACCCTTACTTGCTAAGTAATTTTTGATGCCCCGCAAGCCATTCGCCACCGACTCGGGATGAATTTCCATCCCCGAACCTAATTCTAAAGTCCAAGCTTCCACATCAAATTCGATCGCACTTCCCAACTCTGCCAAAATCTTCTCCAAAGCCAGCCAAGGCTTGAGAAATGCCTCGTCAAAAGCATCGCCGTCGTACTCGTCCATCAAGATTGCGCGATCGAGCAAAAAAGCTTTCGCACTCTCCTCGCGGGAATTAAAACAGTAAAGGTAATCTAAACTTTGATTCGTAGAACTGTGCAAGTCCAGCACATAGTCAGCATCCAAACACAAAGATTGTAGCTGATATCGGTAAAGTTCGCTGTAGGGGCGGCAACTAGGAGCGTTAATTTTTTCCAACTCTTTCGCAAAACTCAAAGCAATCGCTTTTCTGTAATTAACTTTGACAGTATCGGCATGGAGATGGATGTGAGACTTAGCAAAACCCAGAATATCTTCCCCTTGTTTTTCAAAATCCCAGAAAATTCGGTTCCAATTTACCCCATCATAAAGATTGTAGCGACCAGGGGAAAAATGGTGCGATCGCTGGCTGACACCGACAGGATTGCAAACCGGAACTAGCCAAATTTCCCCGATTAACTGGCTGCTGTCCAAAGACATTAAAAACTCAATTAATTGGTAAATCACAGCATTACCGCTAATCTCAGCGCCGTGGAGGTTAGATTGGAGATAAGCTTTTTTGCCGGGAATCGCACCTTGGAACTGATAGACTTGCAGTGAAAGCCGATCGCCCGAAGCAAGCTGCACCACAGGAATAGTCGAAATAACAGGAATCATAGAGAAGGAAACGGGGAATGGGGAATTGGGAATTGAGAATTGGGCATGGGGCATGGGGCATGGGCCAAACAGGTAACTGGTAATTGGTAATTGTTACTAATGACTAATGACTAATGACAACTGCCAACAGACTTATTCCTTCCTAGCCGATTTGGTGGCGAAGGTTTAAAATCAATACAGTCCTCTGCTGACTTGCTTTCAGCAAGATTTAAGCATACTTATCCTGCAACCTTATAATAATCCTTGTGCCAGACACTGCCCAGAACCGCCCAGAGCTGGATCTGAAGACCATATTTCCATTCGAGCTAGATAACTTTCAGAGAGAGGCGATCGCCGCCCTCGATGCAGGTAAATCGGTTGTCGTGTGCGCTCCCACAGGCTCCGGGAAAACGTTAATCGGCGAATACGCCATCCATCAAGCACTCTCCAGGGGGCGGCGCGTCTTCTACACCACTCCCCTCAAAGCTCTTTCTAACCAAAAGCTGCGCGACTTCCGCAGTCAATTTGGAGACGACAACGTAGGTTTGTTGACGGGCGACATCTCCGTCAATCGAGATGCACCGATTTTGGTGATGACTACCGAAATATTTCGGAATATGCTCTACGGTACGCCGATCGGAGAAGTCGGTACTTCCCTCACCGGAGTCGAAACCGTGGTGCTCGACGAGTGTCACTACATGAACGATCGCCAGCGCGGTACCGTCTGGGAAGAATCCATCATCTACTGTTCCAGCGAAATTCAACTTCTCGCCCTCTCAGCAACCGTTGCCAATAGCGAGCAACTCACAGACTGGATTAACAAAGTCCACGGGCCCACAGAACTCGTCTACTCAGACTTTCGGCCAGTGCCGCTGCAATTCCACTTCGCCAACCAAAAAGGGATATTTCCCCTGCTAGACGAGACCGGCAAAAGAGCTAATGTCCGGTTAGTCCCCAAAAAGAAGCAGCAAAAAGTAGAAAGAGGCAGCATCCCCACTCCGAGTTTGACCGATGTTTTGGCCCGGTTGGACGATCGAGATATGCTACCAGCAATTTACTTCATCTTCAGCCGTCGCGGGTGCGACCAAGCAGTCGCAGAAGTCGGCAATTTCTCCCTAGTTAACGAAGCCGAAACAGCCGAACTCAAACGCATCATTGACGATTTTTTACAGCGAAACCCAGAAGCAGAACGCTTCGGTCAAAAAGAAGCTCTTTTAAAAGGCATCGCCGCCCACCACGCAGGCATTTTGCCCGCTTGGAAAGGTTTAGTAGAAGAACTCTTTGGCAGAGGTTTGATTAAAGTCGTATTTGCCACCGAAACCCTAGCAGCCGGGATTAATATGCCCGCCCGCACCACAGTCATTTCCACCCTGTCCAAGCGCACCGACAAGGGACACCGACTGCTAAACGCTTCAGAATTCCTGCAAATGGCCGGTCGGGCGGGCCGACGGGGCATGGACAAGCTGGGGCACGTGGTCGCAGTTCAGACGCGCTTTGAAGGCGCAAAAGAAGCCTCGTATTTGGCAACAGCCAAAGCCGACCCCCTTGCCAGTCAGTTTACTCCCAGCTACGGCATGGTGCTGAATTTGCTGCAAACTCACACTCTCGACGAAGCTCAAGAGTTGGTAGAACGGAGTTTCGGTCAATACCTGTCTACCTTGTACTTGCAGCCGCAGCAAGAAGAATTAGACCGATTGCAAACAGAATTGGCGGTGCTTGAACAGTCCCTGGCGGCCGGAGGAAATGTCTCCACCCTGGAAAAAAACCTCGCCCATTACGAAAAATTGCAGGCGAGACTCAAAGAAGACAAACGTTTGCTCAAAATTCTATTGCAGCAAGCTGAAGAAGCCAGATTTAAGGAGATGTCCGTAGCTGTCGCTTTTGCAGTGCTCGGCACGGTTCTGAGTCTCAAAGGCAAGCACGTTCCGACAGCCAAACGATCGCACACAAATCCTGTACCCGCCGTATTGGTTGCCAAAATCGCAGGTTCCGGCCAAGCACCAAATTTGGTGTGCTTGGGCAAAGATAACCGCTGGTATGTCGTCGCCATTAGCGATGTCGCTAGCCTGCACGCCGAATTACCTCGCTTGAGTGTTGCAGATACCTTGAACCCGCCGCCGGAAATGCCCCTGAGACTCGGCCAGTGCCGCTTGGGAAATGAAGAAACTGCTTCAATTGCTGCATCGATCCCACAATTGCCGACACCGGAACCGAGCCCAGAGGCGATCGAGCAACAGCAGAAAATCGCAGCCCTAGAAGCTCAGCTAGAAATTCACCCGGTTCTAGAATGGGGAAATCCCGGTACTTTGCTCAAACGCCAGCGCCGCCGGGAAGAATTGAAAAAAGAAATCCGCAAAAGCGAACAAGAGTTAGAAAAGCAGCGAGCTCGCTACTGGGAGCAATTTCTCAACTTAATCGACATCTTGCTTAATTTCGGCTGCTTGGAAAGAGTAGTTTCGGCAACGGGAAACCGAGATGACTCCTCCGACAGGTTGGTGCCCACAGTCTTGGGCCAAGCTTGCGCCGCCATTCGCGGCGATAACGAACTGTGGCTGGGTTTGTCCCTGATGTCTGCAGAGTTTGACGAACTAGACCCCCACCACCTCGCTGCTGCTTGCGCGGCCTTAGTTACAGAAGTTTCCAGGCCGGACAGTTGGACTCACTACTCGCTGTCGCCAGAAGTTTTGGCACCTTTGGACAATCTGCAAAAAGGCTTGCGCCGCCGATTGTTTCAAGTTCAGTACCGTCACGAAGCTGCAATCCCGATTTGGCTGGAACGGGATTTAGTGACTTTGGTCGAGCAGTGGGCTCTGGGTGTTGAATGGCTGGAACTGATTAGCCATACGAGTTTGGATGAAGGGGATGTGGTGCGGATTTTGCGCCGGACTTTGGATTTCTTGTCTCAGATTCCTCATGTTCCTCATGTTTCGGATGCTTTGCGGAGGAATGCTTGTCGGGCGATGCAGTTAATCGATCGATTCCCCGTGAATGAAGCTGCAAGTTAGAAAATTGTTGACTGTTGAGTGTTGACTGTTGGCTGTTGACTGTCCGGCATCTAAATTGTATTTTTGGTTTTTCAACCCAAATGCACCCAGATTTTAATCTAAAATCGTTTCCGGTTGCATCGGTATTGTTCTAATGTCCAAACAGTCAACACTCAACAGTCAACAGTCAACAGTCAACTGTCATGAGGAATAGACCCAGATTTAAATCTAAAATCCAAAATCTAAAATCCAAAATCTAAAATCGCTCGATCGCACATTTTCCTGATTCAGGTTGCAGAACAGGATAGAAAATTGTATGGTGCGGATCGATCGCTCTTTATTGTTATTGAATTTTTCTCTAGCGGTGTGGTGGGTAATTCTCATATTTATGCAACAAATCAATAAGCCTCATCAAATGCCTGATGCCTGCTCTCAGGCTCAAAAAATTCGCTTTTTCACTTTCTTGCAAAGAGTCTTAATTGGCACTCTAGCAAGTACATTACTCAATCTCTTTATTTTATTTCCCTCTCCGAGTTTCGCAGAAGTAGTTCTGGGCGTTGTTCGCAGTTCCGAAAATTCTCCAGATTGGGTAAAGATTACCACGCGCCTCTGGGAAAGCGGCATTGCTTACAAACCAATCAATTTGGAAGAAATCAAAAATTTGGCGGATTTAGCAGGGGTTAACGTGCTGTTTTTGCCCAACATTGAAACTTTGAGTCCGGCGCAAATTAAAGTTTTAGAAGCTTGGACAAAACAGGGCGGCCGCTTGATTGCTTCGGGCCCAGTCGGCCGCAGTTCCCCGGCTTTGGTGCGCCAATCTTTGCGATCGCTCCTCGGGGCCTATTGGGCTTTTCCGTTAACCCAGCCGGCTACCCCGCAACCGCGCAGCCGCTGTCGGGATCTTGCTTGCACTACTTCTAGCAATTGGGTGCCGACTGCACAACAAAATGCTTCTGTCCAAGGTGGTGTCTTGATTCCGGCTGATGCGAACAGTCAAACTATTGCTACTTGGAAAGATAGTTCCGGTTCCTCCGCAGCCATCGCCACCGATCGCGCTACATATCTCGGCTGGCGCTGGGGTAGCGGCGGTTCGGCAAATGTAGATAAGGCTTGGCTGCAAGCCTCGATCGCCCGCTGGGGAGGCACAATCGCTTCGCAGCCTGTAGCGCCGCCCACTGCTGCCGCGACCCCACTGCCAACTCCCCCCTCAAGAGTCACTAGAAACAGCCCTAGTTCGCCGCGTAGTAACCCGCTGAGCCGACTTTCTCCCTCTGGCTCGGTTTCCGATCCAGTACCTGCAACTTTTACAGACCCTTCGGATCAGTCGGCGCCGATGGGTTTGGACGTGCAGCCAAATTCCAATAAGCCGATCGTCAGCATTGAAGCGTACTTGATGCGCCAAGAACTCACCAACCTCCTGGGCAGGTTTGAAAGCGCCCTGACAGCATCTAATTCAGCCAATACCGCCGTCAATCTCAATGCTGCTACCACCCCTCAACTGGTGGCTGCAGAACAGGGGGGCGGCGGCCCAGCAGCCAGCCGCTCGCCTGTTCTGCAAGCGGCAACGACGGGGGCGATCGCCCAAGCGCGGCAGGTGTTGCAAACTTTTGACCAACTCCTGCAAGAGCAAAACTACGCGCAGGCTAGAAAGCAGTGGGTGGAAGCGCGGCAGTTGCTGTGGCAAAATTACCCGAAGGAAGGACACCGCGTTGGGGCGGAAATTCGGGCGGTTTGGCTCGATCGGGGTACGATCGTCGCAGCGCGATCGGAACAGGGTTTGGCGGCAGTGTTCGATCGGCTCGCCGCCGCCGGTATCAATACCGTTTTCTTTGAAACTTTGAATGCCGGATATACGATTTATCCCAGTCAAGTTGCACCGCAACAAAATCCCCTAACAGTTGGCTGGGACCCGCTGGCATCTGCGGTTAAATTAGCTCACGAGCGAGGCATGGAACTGCACGCTTGGGTTTGGGTTTTTGCCACAGGAAATAAGCGCCACAATACTTTAATTGGCCAGCCTAGTTCTTATCCCGGACCGGTACTTTACGCTCATCCACAGTGGGCGAATATTGACAATAAAGGACGCACGCAAAATCCTAATGATGGCAAATTTTATCTCGATCCGGCGAACCCGGAAGCGCGTAATTATTTGCTGCGGATTGTCAGCGAAATTGCCAACAACTACAAAGTAGATGGGGTGCAATTAGACTATATTCGCTATCCTTTTCAAGATGACAATGCGAATTTTACTTACGGTTACGGTATTGCGGCGAGGCAGCAATTTAGGCAGTTAACGGGTGCAGATCCGGTGAATATTTCGCCCAGGGACGGCAGTTTGTGGCGGCAGTGGGTTGAGTTTAAAACTAATCAAATTAATAGTTTTGTAGCTGAAGTTTCTCAGCTTTTGCGGCAGAATTATCCGCGCACAATTCTGTCGGTGGCGGTGTTTCCGCACCCGGAAAGTCAGCGGATTTACAAAATTCAGCAAAATTGGGAAGTGTGGGCTCGTCAGGGCATTGTAGATTTGATTGTGCCGATGACTTATGCTTTGGATACGAACCGACTTCAGCGCATCACCGAACCGTTGGTAAAGGAACAAATTCTGGGTTCGGCTTTGATTTCTCCGTCGGTTAAGTTGTTGACTCTCCCGGAAGTTGTGGCGATCGACCAAATTCAAGCTTTGCGCGATTTGCCGACTGGGGGCTATGCTATTTTTGCGGTGGAAAGTATCAGCAGCGGGATGCAGGGGTTTTTTAACCGCACTCAAGGCCCGCCGGTGCGTTCCACTTCTGCTGCGGAACCGATTCCTTACCGACAGCCGTTTGCGGCTGCGGCTTCGCGGTATACTGCTCTCAAGCAGGAATGGAGTTTTTTGTTGGCTAACAATCAGTTGCGGGTGTCGGAATCTGAACTAAAAGTTTTGCAAAGTCGATCGGAGGAATTGGCGCAAGCTTTGAGCACATTGGCGGCCAATCCTTCTACGGAAAGTTTAGCAACTGCTAAAAGATTGTTAAGGGGTTTTCAATCTCAATTTCAATCTTCGATGCGCTTGCATTCTGCCGAAAATAGCTATCAGGTGCAAACTTGGCAAAATCGTTTGGAGAGTTTGGATATGCTGTTACGTTACGGCGAAAGGATGGAGTTGAATCGCAGGTAAATACAGATTTTTGGGTTGTGTGCTGCAGTGGATAGTGCGATCGTGCTAACATTTGGGCGATCGTACTCTCATTAATAAAACTTACGCACGTACTAAGATTTTGTGTCATAGCGAACGTAGGGAAGCACTCTCAAACCCTTGATTTAACGCCCTTGAGTGCGTAAGCCCTAATTAAGTTAGTTCGCGATGCCAGGGGTAATCCTCAGCTTGGTTTTTTCACAGCAATACTTCGTTCGATCCAGCAGATGCAGTAAAAAACCCGGTGGTTGAGCGAAGCCGAAACCCGCTGTCTTGGGTCGGAGTGCGATCGCGAACTGTAAGTTTGTAAGTAGGTCATTGCAAAATAACCATAGTATCTTATCAGAGAGGGTTTAGTTAAGATCCACGATCGAAGCGAGTAGATGAGTCTTCTCACCCGCCCGAACCATGTAATGTTTATTTGCACTTACTTAGTGACGACGAAAGTCCTCAAAACTTTTAAAGGTCGATATCAAACAATTTGACCCTGAGTGATTAACCGGATTTGATATTACTCGCTCGTCTCTCGCTCCAACATTTTAACATCTACTAATTTAAACTGCCACTTTTAATTACTTTGAGGATGAATATGTTTCCTAAACCCCTCAATCGTTTGGCTACAAAATTTATCGGCAAAGCTCCATTACAAACGGTGCTCGTGGTTCCTTTTTTAGTGCAAATTGTCGGCACGGTAGGAGTTGTAGGCTGGCTATCTTTTCAAAACGGTCAGCGGGCAGTTAACGAGGTTGCCGCTCAGTTGCGGGGAGAAATTAGCGATCGCATCAAAGACCGCATGGAAAATTATATGTCAATTCCCCACATTGTCAATCACCTGAACGTTCAAGGCATAAAATTGGGGCAGTTGAACCTAGAAGACAACCAAAAACTAGAACATCATTTCCTAGAACAAATTCAATATTTTGATTCGATCAGCATCATTTACACAGGTAAAGAAAATGGAGAACATTCGGGAGCAATCCGCACTAAAGAGCGGATTTTGATATCTGCTGCCGACACCTCTACTGGCAATAAATTAGCTCGGTATAGTGCTGACTCTCAGGGAAACCGCGTTCAATTAGTGCAAATTTCACCCGATATTTACGATCCGCGAACTCGCCCTTGGTACATAGCTGCGGCTGCGGCAAAAAAACCTATTTGGACTCCCATTTATACAGATTTTTTGACTAGGGAACTGGCAATTACTGCTGCTTTGCCTATCTACGACGACGCTGGCAAATTGTTAGGCGTAGCGGGCAGCGATTTGCTGTTTTCCAGAATCAAAGAATTTCTCGTCAGCCTCAAAATTGGCAAATCAGGACAAACTTTTGTCATGGAGCGATCCGGGATGTTAATTGCTACTTCAACGGCGAGTGCAGAATTCGTGGTGGAAGGTAAAGAAACAAGACGCATCAAAGCTTCAGAAAGCGACAATCCGGTAATTCGACAAACCGCACAGCATTTAGATAAACACTACGACAGCTTAGCTAAAATCAATAATTCTCAACAGCTTACTTTTGATTTTGACGGCAAACGAAATTTTATTCAGGTAGCTCCTTTTAAAGACGATCGAGGGTTGGATTGGCTGATTGTAGTAGTTGTACCCGAGTCTGACTTTATGGAGCAAATTAACCTCAACACGCGCACGACTTTTTTACTGTCGCTTGCAGCTTTGATGGGGGCGACAATCCTGGGGATTCTTACTGCGAAATGGGTAGTTCAGCCGATTTTAAGATTGAATGCAGCGGCGAAAGCTTTGGCGCGGAATGAATGGGATACAAAGCTCACTCTGAATCGCGAAGATGAACTCGGAGAACTTGCCACTGCTTTTAACAGCATGGCAGAGCAATTGCAGCATTCATTTACTTCCCTCTCAGAAAGCGAAAGCCGAGTCAAACAATTTCTCAATGCAGTACCGCTAGGCATTTTTATTGCAGAGCCCAACGGTCAACCTCACTACATTAACCCTACAGGGAAAAAACTTTTATCTCAAGGAATTGTGGCAGCCGATGCCGAAAATTTGCGCCAATTCTACCGAGTTTATTTAGCTGGAACTCAGGAAATTTACCCGGCGGAACGCGACCCAATATTAAATGCTTTGCAGGGCAAAACTGTAACTGTTGATGACATTGAAATCTCCTCGAATAACAAAACTGTTCCCCTGCAAGTTTGGGGAACTCCTATTTACGACGCCCAAGGAAATATCATTTATGGAATGTGCGCTTTTCAAGATATTACGAAACGGAAACTAGCGGAGAAATTATTAAGGGCCTACAACCAAAATTTAGCAGTGCAAGTTGCAGAACGCACCGCAGATCTTGCTAAGGCAAAAGAAAAGTTTTCTAAAGCTTTTCGTTCGAGTCCTAATGCGATTACAATTACAAGAATTCGTGACGGTTGCCACCTAGAAGTTAATGATAGTTTTTGCCGGATGATGGGCTACACCCAGGAAGAAATTATCGGTAAAACAGCGGTTGAACTCAACTTTTGGGCGAGTTTGAAAGAGCGTGACCGCATGATTCAAATGTTAAAAGACAAGACAGCAATTCACAATTATGAGCTGACGTTTCGCAATAAAAATGGTACAGAAAGAACGGCACTGCTGTCTATAGAAACCATCGATATTGACGGAGAAGCTTGTTTTTTGTCGATGTCTAGCGATATTACCGAGCGCCAAAAAGCAGAAACTGCCCTCCGGGAAGCCGAAGAAAAGTACCGCAACATTTATGAAAATGCTTTGAATGGAATTTTTCAAACTGCTGTTGACGGGAAATACATCAGCGCTAACCCCGCTTTAGCTAACATCTACGGTTACGACTCGCCTGCCGATTTAATAGCAGCACAGCCGAATTTCAATAACCAGCTTTACGTGAAACCCAACCGCCGCGACGAATTTGCAGCGCTGATGAACGAGTACGGGATACTATCAAACTTTGAATCTGAAATTTACCGCAAAGATGGCAGCATAATCTGGATTTCGGAAAATAGTCGCGCTGTCTGCGATGAAGCAGGAAATTTACTTTACTACGAAGGTTTTATTAAAGACATTACTGATAGCAAACAAGCGGAAATCAAAATGCAGCAGGCGAAAGAAGCGGCAGAAGCAGCAAACAAAGCTAAGAGTACCTTTCTCGCCAATATGAGCCACGAATTGCGATCGCCCCTGAACGCGATCATCGGCTTTGCTCAAGTCCTGATCCGCAGTCAAACTTTGTCTCAGGAAAATCAAGAAAATGTCGGAATTATCCTGCGGAGTGGCGAACATTTACTGGCTTTAATTAACCAAGTTTTAGACTTGTCAAAAATCGAAGCCGGACGCACAACGCTTAATGAAAAAAGCTTCGATTTGTACCAACTAATCGACGATTTAGAAGATATGTTTGCTCTCAAAGCTGAGCAAAAAGGTTTGCAACTAATCTTCGACACAGACGCAGAAGTTCCCCATTACATTTGTACTGATGAAGTTAAATTGCGGCAAGTCTTAATTAATTTGCTCAATAATGCAATTAAATTTACCTCAAAAGGGGGAGTGTCGGTGCAAGTCAAAGGAGGAAGGCGGAACATACATAAAAACAGCACTGACCAATTGCCCGATCGCTACTGGCTGCATTTTGAAGTTGAAGATACTGGTGCAGGCATTGCTGCTGAGGAAATCCATCAGTTGTTTGAAGCATTTGTGCAGACGAAAACAGGTAAAGATTCTCAGGAAGGAACTGGTTTAGGTTTAGCTATTAGCCGCCAGTTCGTGCAATTAATGGGAGGTGAAATTACTGTTAGCAGCGACATCGGAAAGGGTGCATTGTTTCAGTTTGACATCCAAGTTCATCTGGTTGAAGCTAGTGATATTGAAAGCAAAAAAACTCAACGTCGAGTTGTTGCCCTCGAACCGAATCAGCCGAGTTATCGCTTGCTAATTGTGGACGACAAACCTTTGAATCGCCAACTGTTAGTAAAACTTCTCAGTCCACTCGGATTTGAGTTGAGAGAAGCAAATAACGGTAAAGAAGCGGTTGATATTTTTATGGAGTGGGAACCGCATCTGATTTGGATGGACATGAGAATGCCTGTCATGGACGGCTATGAGGCAACGAAACAGATTAAAACTACAACTGGCGGGCAAGCAACGGCGATTGTGGCCCTAACTGCTAGCGTTTTGGAGGAAGAACGGGCGGTGATTCTTTCGGCGGGTTGCGATGATTTTATGCGGAAACCGTTTCGAGAGGAGGATATCTTTGTGGCAATGGGAAAACATTTAGGAGTACGCTATATTTATGAAGATCCAACCCCAGTAAGTGCTGCTGGTGTAGAGGAGTCAAGTCAGGAGGTGCTGACACGGGAGGCTTTTGCCTCTCTTTCTCCAGACTGGATGGCCCAATTCAAGCAAAGTATTTTGAGTGTGGACATGGAGGCGATCGCTAGTTCGATCGCACAAATCGGCACTGTCAATCCCTCTCTTGCGGCTAAGCTTCAAGATTGCATTAATAATTTTGAATATGACAGAATTTTGAACCTAATCGATATTAGCGAAAAACAGTAAGTACCCGATGACTTCAACTTTACCTATAACCAATCGAGCTAATATTTTAGTAGTGGACGATACACCCGAAAATCTGCGGCTGCTGACCGGAATTTTGATCGAAAAAGGCTATCAAGTTCGCCCCGTACCCAATGGCAAGCTAGCATTGTCTGCTGCTCAAAAAATACCCCCAGATCTAGTGCTGCTGGATATTATGATGCCGGAAATGGACGGCTATCAAGTTTGTCAGCAACTCAAAGCTTCTGAAATTACAAAAGACATTCCTGTTATTTTTATTAGTGCGATCAATGACGTGCTTGATAAAGTTAAAGCTTTTGCAGTTGGCGGAGTTGACTTTATTACTAAACCGTTTCAGGTTGAAGAAGTTTTAGCCCGGATAGAAACTCATTTAAAAATTAGTTCGCTGCAACAAACTTTGCAAGAGAAAAATCAAGATTTAGCAACTGCGCTGCACCAACTGCAAGCCACCCAAGAGCATTTGATTCAATCGGAAAAAATGGCCGCCTTGGGACAACTTATTGCCGGCATTGCCCACGAAATCAATACACCCCTGGGCATTATAGGTTCCTCTGTTAATAATATAGCTAATTTTTCCGACGAGTTTTTAGATAAATTTCCTGAAATTTATCAACAACTTTCTGACGAAAGCAAAGCTTATTTTTTAGCTTTACTGTACAGAGCCACCCATCAAGAAGTTTTATTCACAAGCAGAGAGAAACGGAAATTTAAGCAGCAGTTGGCGGCCGATTTGATGGCAGAATCTGTTGAAAACTCTGAGGAAATTGCGGATACTTTAGTTGACATGGAAATTTACGAAAAAATAGAAGAGTTTTTGCCGCTTTTTAAATCGCCGGATTGGGAAGTAGTTTTAAATAGTGCTTACCAGTTTGCGAGCTTTAAAAAAAGTATTAGCCTGATCCAAAGAGCAACAGCGAAGTCTGGGAAAGTAGTATTTGCCTTAAAAACCTACGCTCATTTTGATAGCAAACTAGAAAAAGTCCAGGCAGACTTGCACCATGGCATTGAAACGGTATTAACCCTTTATCAAAATCAACTGAAACACGGTATAGAAGTAGTTAAAAACTATGGAGATTTACCGCAAATTATGTGCTATCCCGATGACTTAAATCAAGTTTGGACTAATCTCGTTCATAATGCCCTGCAAGCAATGGATTATAAAGGTATTTTGACGATTGAAACTCGGCAACAAGAGGCAACTATTTTCCTCAAGTTTACTGATAACGGCAAAGGTATTCCCTCAGAAGTTATTCCCAAAATTTTTCAGCCGTTTTTTACGACTAAAGCTGCGGGCGAAGGTAGCGGTTTGGGATTGGATATTGTGAGAAAAATTGTGGAAAAACACGAAGGCACAATTGCTGTAGATTCTGTACCGGGGCAGACAACTTTTACAGTCTCGCTGCCTATTTATTAAACAAAACTTACCTGCTGGGGGCTGATTCCCGGTGACACTCGTCGCTGTCTCGCTGACAAATACAAGATTTATTACAAGAAACCGGGTTTATCTTCGGAAGTCCTATTAAAATAAGATAGGGGACAGATATCCTGCTTCCTTGCCCGAAATAAATAATGTAAAAGCAAGTCATGTCAGTAAACCTACTAAAATTTAAGCAGATAAGAAAAGATGAATAAGCCTATAATTCTTTGTGTTGATGATGAACCGGATATCTTGAATAGTCTCAAGATGCAGCTTAAAAAGGAATTTAAAAATGATTACTTTTATGAATTAGCTGAAAGTGGGGATGAAGCTTTAGATTTACTGGAGGAGTTTCAAGAAAAAGCTCAGGTTATTGTGGTTGTTTCTGATTGGCTGATGCCGGGAATTAAAGGTGACGAACTTTTAATTAAAGTTCACCAAAAGTATCCTAAAATTATTAAAGTTATGTTGACTGGACAAGCGAATGCAGCGGCTGTTCAGCGGGCAGTAGAAGAAGCAGATTTATACTGTTGTTTGTACAAACCCTGGCAAAGCAAAGACTTAATAGAGATTATAAAATCTGGGGTGGCTAAGTTATGAAAAAACCTGTGATTGTTTGTATTGATGATGAACCTGACGTTTTGAATAGTTTAAAGATTGAACTGAAAAAGGCGATCGGCGATCGGTGTATAATTGAAACCGCTGAAGGGGGGGCTGATGCTTTAGAGTTGCTGGCCGATTTGCAGGCAGATGAATACGAGATTGCTTTGGTGCTTTCCGATTATATCATGCCGGATATTAAAGGGGATGAACTGCTCAGAAGAATTCACGAGAACTCGCCGGAAACTCTGACCATTATGCTCACGGGGCAAGCAGATTTGGAAGCCCTGAGTAATGCTATCAAGTATGCTAAATTGTACCGTTATATTCCTAAACCTTGGCAAAATGAAGACTTAAAATTAACGGTAGTAGAAGCGGTTCACAGTTACTTGCAAGATCAAAAGTTAACAGATGAAATTCATAAGCGCCAAGAAGCAAACGAGGAGTTAAAGCTAGTAAATGAGGCGCTGTCTGCGAGTGAAAGCCGCCTGAGTCAATTTTTAGAAGCTTTGCCAGTGGGGGTATCTGTTTATCATCCCGATGGCTCGATCGCCTATTTCAACCAGGCAGCGCGGGATTTGCTGGGTGCAGACACGATCCCGGAAAGCACTGCGGAACAATTAGCTGCCACTTATCAACTTTATGTTGCCAATACTGATGAGCTGTACGCGCCGGATAATCTGCCAATTTTGCGTGCACTGAAAGGAGAATCTGTCAAGGTTGACGATGTAGAAATCCGTCAAGATGGCAAAAGAATTGCGATGGAGATCAATACCACGCCGATTTTTGACGCTAGCGGAAATATTGTTTATGCGATCGCAGCTTTTCAAGATATTAGCGATCGCAAACAAGCCGAAAAAATACTAGCAGAATATCACCACACCTTAGAAGCCCAAATTGACGAACGCACAGAACAACTGCAACAAGCCGCATTAGCTGCTGAAGCAGCCAACAAAGCTAAAAGCACCTTTCTGGCCAATATGAGCCACGAGTTACGCACCCCTCTCAATTCTATACTCGGCTTTGCACAAATCATGGAACCCAGCCCGGATCTTAGTGTCGAAAACCGAGAAAATATGAGAATTATTCGGCGTAGTGGCGAACACTTGCTGACATTGATCAATGAAGTCTTAGACTTGTCAAAAATCGAAGCGGGGCAGATGACGCTCTACCCGAAAAACTTCGACCTCTACCGCTTGCTTGACGATTTGCAAGATATGTTTCAACTGCGGGTAGAGAATCAAGAGTTGCAGTTGCGTTTCCACCGCGATGCTGACGTTCCTCAGTACGTGCGAACCGATGATATTAAACTGCGGCAAGTGCTGATTAATCTTCTGAGTAATGCGATTAAGTTTACGGAAACAGGCGAAATCATCTTAAGAGTTATAAAGTTAGAAAAATCGGCATCTCTGGATTTATTGGATAGTCCCACAGCTTGCTTTGATACCACAAGAAGTATTCGGGATTTTTCTAGAACTAGCAGTGATTTGGCAACGCTTCCATGGAGGGATGAGGCTGAGGATTCAAGTGGGTCTGCTTTTTTCCTTCTGTTTGAAATTGAAGATACAGGAGTTGGCATTAGTCCGGAAGAATTGGGCAATATTTTTAAGGCTTTTGTGCAAACAGATTCCGGTAAAAAAAATCAGAAAGGTACGGGTTTAGGATTGAAGATCAGCCGTCAATTTGTCCGCCTGATGGGAGGAGAAATTGTCGTAGAAAGTCAACGAGAACTCGGCACCACTTTTAAATTTGAAATTCCAGTCGGTGCAGTTTATGCTGCTGAGTTTCCAGATCCGCAACTTAACCGCCAAGTTAGTGGGTTGGAACCCAATCAACCGTGCTACCGGATTTTAATTGTGGAAGATCGCCAAGACAACCGCCAACTTTTAGTCAAAATGCTTTCTCCTTTGGGTTTCGTGGTGGAACAAGCCACTAACGGCCAGGAAGCAATAGAAATGTGGGAAAATTGGCATCCGCATTTAATTTTGATGGATGTGCGAATGCCAGTGATGGACGGCTACGAAGCTACTAAACAAATTAAGGCTAGAATCAAGCAGAGAGAGCAAGAGCAGCAAGGAAATGGGGAAATGGATATTTCCCATCCCGACTCCCCGATCCCGAAGATTATTGCTTTGACAGCTAGTACAATTGAAGGAAAGCGATCGTTTGCTTTATTAGTCGGCTGCGACGATTTTATTAGCAAACCTTTCCGCAAAACAGATATATTTGATACCCTCAGCAAACACTTGGGGGTGAAGTATGTCTACTCTAACTCAACGGACTTTATCTCAACAGGCGATCGAAATAATTTATCTGACTCCCTCCCTAATGCTGCGCTTGCTTATTTACCTACACTTCCCGCAGAATGGATAGACAACATGAAGCAGGTAATCCGCAGTGCTGATTTTGAGTTAATTGTCAGGACAATCGACGAAATAAGGGAGCCTCATCCTGAATTGGCGGAAATCCTCCAGGGTCATCTCGATAATTTTGATTACCAGAAAATTCTCAATTTAATTGCCGAGGCGGAGGAATCAGATCGTGCAGATGAAGGCCGAACAAAATGAAAACTATCAAGCAGATATTTTAGTAGTTGACGATACGCCTGATAATCTACGTCTGTTGATTAGACTTTTGCAAAAAAATGGCTATAAAGTTCGACCAGTTACTAAGGGTTTTTCGGCGTTAGATGCAATTCAATCTAGCGCACCCGATTTGATTTTACTCGATATTATGATGCCGGATATTGACGGCTACGAACTATGTAAAAAATTAAAATCACAACCGCAATTTAGGGAAATTCCGATCATTTTTCTCAGCGCGCTAGAAGAAGGAATAAATAAAGCAAAAGCTTTTGAAGTGGGCGGAGCAGATTATATCACCAAACCTTTTCAAGTGAAAGAAGTATTGGCGCGAGTGAGCAATCAGCTTACTGTGCGTTCATTGCAAATGCAATTGCAAGAAAAAAATCAAAAGTTGACCGCTCAAAATATCCAGTTGCACCAGGAAATCGCTGAACGCCACCAGGTGGAAATGGAAACAAGATTGCTGCTGCAGGCAACTCAAGCTATTAGCAAATCTGAGGATTTTGAGTCGGCTATAGATGTGATTTTAAGTTTAATTTGCAAAACTATTGAATGGAATCTGGGCGAAGCTTGGATTCCTTGCAGTGAGGGCTTTTTAAAATGCGCTACAGGCAGGTACGTCAGCGACTTGAGATTTGCCCAATTCCGACAAACAAGTTGGCAGTTGATTTTTGCTCCCGGTGTGGGACTCCCAGGCAGGATTTGGCAGTCGCAGCAGTCTGAATGGATCGATGATGTTTCTACTGCACCGGAACAAGTTTTTTTACGAGCGGAAATTGCGGTGAGTGTGGGATTGAAAGCGGCTTTTGGAGTGCCAATTTGGGCGGACAACCAAGTGTTAGCTATTTTGATTTTCTATCGCGAAAAAGTTCTGAAATGTCAGCCGCGCTTGTTGGAATTAGTGAGCGCGGTTGCTACGCAGCTAGGTTCGCTGATTCAGCGGAAACAAGCTGAAGCAGCGCTGAAAGTGCAGCAAGGACAAACCGAGAAATTGCTGCTGAATATTTTACCGAAACCTATTGCCGATCGCTTGCAAAAAGAGCAAAAGTTGATAGCGGATCATTTTGATGAGGTGAGCGTCTTGTTTGCTGATTTGGTGGGTTTTACAGAGTTTTCGGCTCACAAAAGTCCGACGCAGTTGGTAGAAATTTTGAACGGGATTTTCTCGGAGTTCGATAGGTTGTCTGAATTGCACGGTTTGGAAAAGATTAAGACGATTGGGGATGCTTACATGGTGGTTGGGGGTTTGCCGACGCCGCGGGAGGATCACTCTGAGGCGATCGCACTTTTAGCTTTGGAGATGCAGGCAGCTTTGAGGAGGTTTAATGCCAAAATGGGAGAAAATTTTCAATTGAGGCTCGGAATTGACAGCGGTTCGGTGGTGGCTGGAATTATTGGGATTAGTAAATTTAGCTATGATTTGTGGGGGGATACTGTTAATGTTGCTTCACGCATGGAATCTAACGGATTGCCTGGTAAAATTCAAGTGACGGCGGCCACTTACGAGCGTTTGAAAGAGCAGTTTGTTTTGGAAAAACGGGGTTATATCCCGATTAAAGGTAAAGGAAAAATGCTGACTTACTGGTTAATTGAAGAACAAAAGAAATCTTTTTAATTTTTTGATGTTAATTTAAATTAATATGAAAACTATACCGCACTTATACTTTCAGGAGGGCTAATCCTTTGCAAACATTTGAAACAAAATCCCCGACAGCATGGAAAAAAGTCCTAGTTATTTTAATATCACTGCTAGCAGTAGCGGTACTGTCGATCGCGACTTTTATCGCTCTACCAGGAGAAAAAACAATGTTTGCTGGAACAAGACCTGCCAATATCGGCATTCAGTCAGGAGAACTCGCAGCGTGCCCGAGTTCCCCCAACTGCGTCAGCAGCTTCAGTCAAGATGCCGAACACAAAATTGACCCTTTGGCATACACTTCGTCCCAGAGTGAAGCGATGGTAAAGCTCCAAGGGGCGATCGAGTCCTATGGAAAAACTAAAATTATCACGGCAACTGATAATTACCTCTATGCGGAGTTCACCAGTGCTTTGATGGGGTTTGTTGATGACGTAGAATTTTTGGTAGATGATGAAGCAAAAGTCATCCATGTGCGATCGGCTTCGCGTCTGGGAGAGTCGGATATGGGAGTTAACCGCAGTCGGATAGAAGCTATTAGAACTCAATTCAATCAACTCTGAACTTAAAATTTCTAGCTTTCCGCAAGCCCCTCTCCTGCAAGATGAGGGGCTTGATATTTTGGTATTACTATGTAATGTTGATTTTTCACCATCTAGTTAACAATTATTAACAGTAGGTACACCGCAAACGAGTCTCCGGCAGGGGGAGTAGGACACAGCAATGCGGTGTCCTTACGGTTGGCTTTGAGTTTTAATACTTGTTATAAGATTGATGATTGTATAGTTTTACCATCTTTAAAATAGCTGAGCGCGCTAGCACAGAAGAAGAGATGCCGTAGTATTCCTATAGTATTAAACAACCTAAATTATAAACTTCTGACTTTAGGGAGAGGGAACTGAACGAATTAATTTCTACTATTAATGTAAGTAGAGCAAAGAGGAAAAAACACATGGCACTTCAAAAATTAGCAGACTTTTATCCTAATTATCAGGAAGAAATCTTTGCTGGAGATGACATCAAGGGATTTGATGTTTATGCTGGCGACTCTGATGAAAAAGTAGGCACTGTTTATGATGCTTTGGTTGATGACACTGGTCGTTTCCGCTATCTGGTAATTGATACCGGTATTTGGATTTTTGGCAAAAAAGTATTGTTGCCAATCGGCTCGGCTCGCTTCGACTACGGAGCCCGTCGCGTCCACGCCACAGGCCTTCGCAACAAAGCTCAAGCAGAACAATTGCCGGCTTACAATGAATTAGAAGCAGTAGATTACGATCGCGAAGAACAGGTAAGAGGCGTCTACCGCAATCAAGAAACTGCCGCTCCAAGCACTGCAACTGCGTCTAGCTACGATCGCAGCAACTACAACTACGATATGGATCGCCCCCTCTACGAAACCAACGAACAGCAGCACCAAAATCTCAAGCTTTATGAAGAACGCTTGATTGCCAACAAACACCGCGCTAAAACTGGCGAAGTAGCAGTGGGCAAGCGCGTGGAAACTGAAACAGCGCGAGCTTCAGTACCCATTGAAAAAGAACGAGTCGTAATCGATCGAGTAACCCCGGTAGAAGCGGGTCGAGTAGTTTCAGTCGGTGAGGCTGACTTCCAAGCAGGGGAAGTTGCACGCATGGAAGTCTACGAAGAAACGGCCGACATTCACAAGGAAGCTTTCGTCCGGGAAGAAGTCAACGTCAGAAAAGAAGTTGTTCGCACCACTGTTGAGGGCGAAGAAACCTTGCGTCGTGAAGAATTAGAGGTTAAGACCGATGGAACTGCGGTTGTAGATAATAAAAATATCTAAACCAACCGCAACAGGTATTGCATAGGAATTTCGCCTTAATGACATAATTCTGTCAGGGCGCCGGCTTGATTTGATGGGTAGCGATCGCGCAATTCCTATGTGAGCGGGGGCGGGGGTACAACACTTGTCTAGTTTTGGCAAAGTTGATGCCCTTTCCCCGCCTTTACCAATTTCCCCTTACCACTTCATAATAAAAATCCCTAAGCAGGAAAGTTTAAAAAATGAACGGTCAAGCATCAGCAGAAAAGATAGCAACTGCCAAATCAATAACCCGTCTCAACCGGGTGCCTGAAAAAGTCAGAAATAAGCTAAAAAGTTTTACCGTCAAAGACAACAAAGGTCAATTGGTAGGGAAAATTAAAGATGTCTATTTTGATGCTCAAGGTCAGTTAAACTTTGTAGTAGCCGGACTAGGTAGCGAAAATTCCCGCACTTTTTTATTAAGTATTAAGCTGCTCAAAAAAGTCGATTATCACCAAAAGTCGCTGTTTGTAACTATTAATTCGGATCAAGTCGATCTGCTGCCGAGAGTTTCGGCAAATGGGGGTAATCCGTATTTAGAAAATGCCTCTGAAACGCATAGCGAATTTAACAACAGTGAATTAACCAATCCCTCAACAGATATGTCAAATCTAACAGATGCCGATCGCACAGATGCAAATTTGGAGACAGATGAGGATGAGGAAAACTTCGATATTGTCGATCAAGAAGTAATTCGCCTGCTAGAAGAACGATTGGTGATCAATCGCAGCAAGCGCAAAGTCGGCGAAGTCATAGTGCGTAAAGAAATTGAAACTAGGATGGTCCAAGTACCCATCCAGTGGGAAAAGCTGATTGTCGAACAAGTCGGCGACGATCCGAAGGTGTTGGCCGAAATAGATTTAGGTGAGGGAAACATCACCGGTATAGATTTGACCGAGATTAAGAGCGATCGGCAAGAACCGACAGTTAAGGCTGAATTTACCTCTGTCCAGAAAGCTAGCAAGATCTTAAATTCGATCGCCTCTCAACCCCGCCACGGTTGCGTCAAAGTCCGCCTAGAACTCGTTCTGGAAGACAAACAACTTGAGGATACTTACCAAAAATGGATGACGGAACACCACTCAGAGAGTTAAAATATTCGTCCTTTTCGGTGTAGATTTTAGCGATTAGCGAGAAAGTTAAATCTAAGAGCGGACTGTGACGAGTTGTGCTGGGGAGAAAGTTCACCGCCTTCTACTAAGATAGTGTTCGGTAAATTAACCGTAACTTTGGTAGGGGCGGGTTCACCCATATCTATAATATAAGCGCGAGCTCGGTCAACCCGCCCCGACCGGGATATTGAAATTTTTAGCAATCGACCTCTAGACAAAATTGTAGCGAATTGCGGTAAAATTGTGGTGGTCAAATTTAAAAGTATTTGAAAATGCCCAGCACAATCTCCGACATTAAAGTAAAAACGATCGCAGGCGAAGACAAGCAGCTAGGAGAGTACGCTGGCAAGGTACTCTTGATAGTTAATGTAGCTTCCAAATGTGGTTATACACCTCAATACAAAGGGCTCGAAGAATTGAGCCAGAAGTACAGCGCGGCTGGACTCCGTGTTTTAGGATTTCCCTGTAACGACTTCGGAGGTCAAGAACCCGGAAGTAATCCAGAAATCGTCAATTTTTGTACTACAAAATACGGCGTCACCTTTGAATTATTTGACAAAGTACGCGCTAAAGGCACTCAGCAGCACCCGCTGTACGCTAAGCTTACGAATGCAGTCGATCCCAAGGGTGAGGTTTCCTGGAATTTTGAGAAATTCTTAGTTAGCAAACAGGGTGAAGTGGTTGCTAGATTCCGCAGCAGTGTTGGCCCCGATTCGCCCGAACTGATCGCTGCTATCGATCGAGAATTGGCAAAATAAGAAGTTCGGCAAATAAGCAGCGTACAGAATTTAACGGATTGAAGGGATGGATGTTTAGGGAAGACGGAAGAAATTAATAGGCTTTTTTTATAAGAAGTTAAGAGCTAATTTTTTTCTGGCGCTCTTCCCCATTGTGTGCAAGCACTCAACCATGAACAAATACCGATAATTGTATTTAATTGGAGAACGATTTAATTTAATGGAAAATACATCGGGATTAGATTTAGTGGTAGGTTTACTTGCCTTCGCAATTCTGGCAGGTGGTCTGGCAATGCTATTTGTAGGCGTGCGATCGTTTCCTAAAGAAAAATAATACTAATCGATATGATGTGCGATCGCACGACCTGAATAAAAGTCTTTGTAGCGAGGGCTGAAGTCCTCCTAGAAATCGGAGGGTTCCAGCCCTCACTACCCACTTAAAATGCTTATTTTACAGCAGAGGATCTGAATAAATCAAACTAGATTCAATTTGAACATTCGCAATTGAAAATCATGCAAACTACCGAAAACAACGTCAAAATTGCTCTCGCGCCGGGGAATTTGCGCCGCGTTCACCATATCGCTTTAAACGTGCGCGACATGAAAGCTTCCCGTCACTTCTACGGTACAATTCTCGGCCTGCACGAACTAACAGGTGCAGAAATTCCCGCAACTTTAACAGAAATGGTAGCCGCTGGTCAAGTCGCGAATTTCGTTACCCCTGACGGCACTGTTATTGACTTATTTTGGCAGCCCGACTTAGAACCGCCAAATCCAGACCCGGAGAAAGCTTTTACCCGCGCCAACCACTTAGCCTTCGATATAGATCCGGATTTGTTCGATCGCGCTCTGGAAGTGCTAAAGTCAAATCAAATTGCGATCGACAGCGGCCCCGTCACTCGCGCTACAGGACGCGGCATTTACTTTTACGATCCTGATGGATTTATCATCGAAATCCGTTGTGATGCAGTTTAAACAGTCGCTATCTGGTTCTTGGCAGTCAGGGTGCACCCTACATTTACTCTTTGGAGCGTGGCGCTCCGCAAACATCCTACCTTTAAAGTTGTTTTATTTTCCATCTTGGCTAATAGGTTGCTTGGGCCAAGTAAACCGAAAAGTTGCTCCCTCACCTTCGGCAGATTCGAGGGAAATACTGCCCCCTTGACCTTCGACAATTTTTTTCACCAGCGACAAACCAATCCCAGTATTTTCTACTTTATCGCGAGCTTCCAAGGTCTGAAAAATCACAAAAACTTTATCGTGATATTGAGGAGCAATCCCCGGCCCGTCATCCTCTACAGAAAACTCGTAAAAATTATCTAACTCTTTAACCGATATTTTTACATAACCCGATTCAGCTCGGTTATGCTTAATTGCGTTGCTAATTAAGTTAGAAAAAACCTGCTGTAGCGGCAATTTTTCGGTGACAAAAGTTGGCATTCCCGGTTCAACTTTCACCTCAAATTCAGGCGGCGGCGCCAACGAATCAATAATTTCTTCTAATAAATTCTCAACTTTTACCATTTCTGAAGGCACTTGAATCCGTCCGACGCGGGAATATTGCAGCAGTCCCTCAATCAAACCTTCCATGCGGTGAACTCTGCCGCGCAGCAGGTTCATTTGGTGCAGAGTATCCTCTGTCATCGACTCGCTTAGGTCTTCTTCTATCCAACTGCTGAGATTTGCGATCGCCCTGAGCGGCGCTTTCAAATCGTGAGAAACTACATAAGCAAACTGGTCTAATTCTTGATTCCGCTTCCTTAAAACATTCGTCGTTTGAGCCAGATTTTGGGCTGTCAACCTCAATTCTTGAGCGCGCAACCGCAGCGATTCCTGCACTTTTTTGCGCTCCCTAATATCTTCTACCACACCCATCAGAAACTGACTGCCATCTTGTTCTCGCAGCAGCGAAACCGTTAAGTTTGCCCACACCAACTCTCCCTCTTTGCAGATGTAGCGCTTTTCCAGAGAGAAATTTTCAATTTCTCCTGCTAACAATTGGCGCAAAAGTTCCAGTTCGCTTGCCAAATCTCCGGGCCAAGTAATGTCCTGAAATCTTTTCTCTCCCAATTCTTGGCGGCTGTAGCCCAAAATTTCGCAAAGTTTTTGATTGACTAACAGAAATTTGCCTTCCACACTGGTTTGAACCATGCCGACTGCCGCCTGCTCAAAAGTGGCGCGAAACCGCTGCGCGCTTTGGGCCAAAGCAATTTCTGAGCGTTTGCGATCGCTAATATCGTTGCTGATTTCCAAAATAGCCACGGGTTGATTTTGATCGTCATGCTGCAAAGTCCATCGGCTTGCCACCGTTATTTTTGTGCCGTCTGCCTTGGTACGCACCAGTTCCCCTTGCCAAGAACCCCGCTCGAAAAAGGCTTTTTGAATTACCTCAAAAGGTTGAGTCCATTCTGTTTGTAAAAGCTGGTGAATATTTTTTCCTATGGCTTGTGACTTCCGCCAGCCGTAGAGCCACTTTGCCCCCGAATTCCAATAAGAAATCGCCCCGTTCAAGTCTAGTACCGCGATGGTATCGTTTGCCAAATCCAGCATTTGCGCTTGCTTTCGCAGAGTTTCCTCGGCTTGTTTCCGTCCTCTGGCATCGCGGCAAATAGCAATAAACAAGTGTTGATTTGCCAGACGCATTTCGCTGATAGCTAACTCCATCGGAAACTTAGTTCCGTCGTGGTGAAGTCCAACTGTTTCTTGCTGGTAAGTCTTCAGCGTAGTATGGGGATGTAACACAAAATATTCGATTGAATAATCCCCCACGCTGCTGTTCGGCTGCGGTTGAGCTATCAGCCGCCGCAGGTTCGAGCCAATTATTCGATCGGCTTTCTCGCCAAAAATCTCTTCTGCTGCCCTATTAAAAGACTCAATATTTCCCTGTGCGTCCAAAGTAATAATACCGTCAGCCGCATTGTCTACTACAGCTTGAATGCGAGTTTTACTTTCTTCCAAGCCAGCTTCGCGCTTCCTCAATTCCTTCTCTAAACTATCAAATAAATACCAGGAAGCCCCTGCACCCAAACAGCCGGAAAGCAAACCCGCAACTTGCACAAAATTAGTGAAATCTATCAAACCTCGTCTTTGCTGATCTAGATCTTTCTGGTAGGCTTCGCCGGCCTCATAAAAGGTATTAATTTTTGCGCGCAGGTTATCCCTCCTCAATTTGCCTTGAGTGAACACCTCAATTATTTCCGGCGACTGCACGCTTGTTGCCGAACTGTCGAGCTTATTCAAAGTGTTTTGCAAGAAATTTATATGCTCTTCGGTACTTTTTTTTATACCTTCAAATGGCTGAGCTTGCAGTGGATTTTCTTGAACCATAACCTTGAGTTCAGCCAGTAGCGGAGGCAAACTCTTCTTGGCTTCTAAGTAGGGTGAGAGAAATTGGCGGCGCTTCGTCAACCCGTAACCTCGAATGCCCGTTTCCGCATCCACCACGAGGGTTAACAAGCGGTTAGTTTCCTGAAGTATTTCCCTATTAGTATCTGCTCGCTCTCTTATCTCTAGAGTAATCTCCCGGAGGCGTGCAATTGCTAGCAGCGAAGCAAACAGAAGAATCATGGGAATAGCAATGATGACTGTTCCCCGCTGGCGAATTGGTCGCTCTGTCCATACAAAGCGGAGGCAGCGATCGAGCAAATACTTCACGGATATTGAAGGAGAAAGTTTGCTGCCAGTATATCGCTTTTTGGCTGTTTAGGCTATGGATAAGTTTGTTTTGTTTTGTTTGACGAGCGCCGGGGACTAACCGTGGAAACTAGATTAGACCCCTGCGATAGCTACCTGCTGACACTAACAGCAGATTTTTTGGCACGGTGTTTAAACTGAGGCACGGAGAAAGAAAGGACTTTTTTCGACACCGAGACAGCAGGCGAAGCAGAAATGATCGTTTCTGCTTTACCTTCGTTTTCGCCTTCGGCTTCTGCTTTTAAACTAGAGTCTGTTTCGCAAGTGTTTGGAACACTTGTAACTACAGTAGTCCACCTGCCTGTAGCCGGATCGCGATAACAAGTAAAAGGATTTATTTGTAGCGGTTGACTGCAAGGTTTAATCATGTAGATGCACTCCTTTGATTCTGAGAAATTGTGCATTGCTTTCAGCAGCAGTGCTATCTCGCCTGTAGAAGCAGTATGAAGGTAAAAAGCAGAATTGTGTTTCTGCGTCCAGAGACTTTTGAAACTTCCTGATTTCCTGTTAACTTTTGCCTTCTACTGCTTCGCGACCATAGCATTACTTTTACCAAATTGCCCTTCTGGAAGCAACCCCCCACCCCCTTAATTAGGTTGAGGTGGGATTTGTAAATGCAGCGAGGCGCCCGATCGTGCCTGCAGGACAATTTTGGGATAATATACGTATTCTAGGCTGAAAAAAAATGCTACTGTGTGATCGACAACAGAGGTCGATCGCGATCGGTGTCACAATTAAAAAGCGAATGGGTAATTGGTAATGGCTAATTGGTAAGGGGGGAATGGGTAATTGGGGAATTATTCCCTCTTTTGCCATCCGTTAAATCCGTTAAATCCGGTACAAAATTCCTGGCAAAACCCCACCCGTTAAATCCCTTAAATCCCCTACATTTCTAGTTGCCCAACTTGCTTTTAACTAATATCAACTTCTGCCTTTAAGTGAACAGTAAAAGTAGAGCCAACATCCAACTGACTCTGAACCGTGATATCGCCGCCCATCATCTGACAAAACAAGCGGCTAATGGCCAATCCTAAACCGGTGCCGCCGTACTTGCGAGTAGTCGAAGCGTCCCCTTGAATAAAAGGTTCAAACAAACCCTGCTGCTGTTCGGCCGACATTCCAATCCCCGTATCAGATACCTGCAAATAAACCCAATCGCTCCCGCCTGCTGGTTCGCGAGTCGCGCTCAACAGCACCGTTCCACCTTCGGTAAACTTCAGGGCATTGGATAGCAAATTAAACAGAATTTGCTGGACTTTAGTCAAATCTGCATACATCACTCCCAAATTTTCAGAGCAAGAAACTTGCAATTGATTGTGATTTTTTTCGACCAAAGGGTGCAAAGTTGCAACGACTTCTTCTATTAAATTACTGAGGTCAAATTTTTCTAAATAAAGCTCCATCCGACCGGCTTCTATCTTAGAAAGGTCTAGAATATCGTTAATTAAAGTCAGCAAATGTTTGCCGGCGTTATAAATTTTTTGGGTATCGGGAATGATGTCTTCGAGTCCCGATTCCCGTGCTTCTTCTTGTAGCATTTCGCTGTAACCGATAATCGCGTTTAGCGGTGTCCGCAGCTCGTGGCTCATATTGGCTAAAAAAGTGCTTTTAGCTCTCGAAGCTGCTTCAGCTTTGTGTAAGGCTTCTTGCAAGGCTATTTCGGCTCTTTTGCGCTCGGCAATTTCGATGCGGAGCAGTTTATTGGCGGTGGTGAGTTGAGCGGTGCGCTGATCGACGGTCATTTCTAGCTGCGCTTTGGCTTTGGAGAGTGCTTCCTGAGCCCGCTGGCGCTCAAATCCTTCGATCGCCAGCGCTACCAAATTTGCCAAAGAATCAGCAAAGGTGCGCTCCTCCAGAGCCCACTGGCGGGGCGCGCCGATATGTTCGAGAGAGAGGATGCCCACGATCTGCCCGCCGAGCCTAATTGCTACATTTAATATGGATGAATTGGGCTTGCTGGCATTTGGCAGCACAGCGGAATGTTCGGCTACCGAAGATGAGTGGGACAAATCTGTTTGTAGAGATTTTTGAGTCTTTGTCGTAGGTTCTAAAGCATTGTCCGATCGCAAATTTTCGCCCGGTGCGTCGCCTTCAACATCTAAACTTGATAAATTTAAATCGCTTGCCGATATGGACTCCCGGCTCAAATGATTCTCTTGGGTGCGATCGTACAAGTCGAGACAAACTAATTTGAGGTTGGGGGTTTTAAACTTAGAATGATTAACCCCCTCGTCTTGCTCTGGGGCAGCGGCCTCTTTATCGAGTGGCCCTGTTTGGCTGTGGGCGATCGCTCTCTCGGTAAAATTTAGCTGAGGATTGATCGGGTAGCGAGTTCCAAATCTTCCCTGGTTGTAAAGCCAGACGCTGACTTTTTCCACATCCAAAGTCCGGGCGGCCGCCTCGGTAATTTCGCGAATTCCCACATTCAGCGCACCGCTATTGAGAGTCCTCTGCCTACCTAGCTGCAACAAAGCCAAACTCTGGCGGCGGAGCCGCTTTTCGCTCTCTTGGAGGGTTTGTTCTGCTTCCTTGCGCTGGGTGAGGTCGTACAAGGCGCATAATGCCGTCTGCTGACCGTTAAACATCAGCGACTCAACCGAGATCATCGCCCAGAAAGGGGTGCCGTCTGATTTTTTGCAGTGGAGTTCGTAGTTTTGGAGGTATCCGTTTTTAGCAAGTGCCTCAAGTACCTTTGGGCGATCGGCAGGGTTCAAGTAAAAGTCTGGAGTGCTGCAGCCGATCAATTTTTCTAGGGGTATGTTCAGGAGAGAAGCCAATTGAGCGTTCGCATACATAATTAAGCCGTCACAGAGGCGAGAAACTAATATCGGCACGGGAGTTGCCGAGGCGATCGCCCGAAACTGCTCTTCGCTTGAACGCAGCGCCAACTCAGCTTTGCTCAGCAAGTGAGCTTCCATCGTATCTGAATGTTCGGTGGTAGTCTCCAGCAAAAGTTCTAGGTCAACCTTTTCGCGCTTCAAGTTTTCAAGTTCCGCACTCAGCCGCTGAACGTCGAAAAGTAGCTGTTCTGTCGATGGTTCTTCCTGCATAGCAATTGAAAATTGGTAATTTTTAGTCTGTTCTGAAGTTTTTTACGGTTTTGTGCTAGTTTAACTATGACTTATTCCGATTAACTTCAGCCACCCTCATCCTGGTTCCCGGACTTAGCCGGGGATTCATCTTTACCTTTTTCGCTACTATTCCAATTCTAAGTGCAAGGAAGGCATCAGCCGCTGCAAGTTTTTCAGGGATTTTATCTGCCAGGGGATCTGTTTAGAACCTTTGATGGCGATTTGAATATTTTTTTGCTGGCGCACTTTGATCACAAATTTTGAGACAATATTCATTCCAGAACTATTTAAAAATTCTAGCTTTCGCAAGTCTAGAGTCACCGTGTTTGGGCAGGAGTCAGCCACTTCGTTGAGCAGATCGACGATCGGTGCGTATTCTTCCACCTGGCTGAGTCGGAACGAGCCGCTACAGGTGACTGTTTGCGTAGCGCGATCGTACTGGAGCGTGTAATCTTTGGTCTGAATCTCCATACTTTTGTCAGTTGCCGGTTTTGAGTGTAAAGGGGCTTTGCCTGCGTGAGCGAGGATTGAGCTTCAGGCTAGCACGATCAAAATTCAGCCGTTTGCCGAATGCCGAAGGTATGTGCGTGTGTAACTTTTATTACATATACTGCCAACTGTACCATTGTCGCAGGGCTGTTATGAGTTATTTTAGGATTTCTCAGTTGTATCAGTTGTGGTACCAGTTGGCAAAAAGAATGCAACTGTTGACTAGCTCTCAACCCTGGTAGTCATCAGTCATTGCCAATCTAACATCTCAAATCTCAAATCTCAAATTGTATGAGTTGTGGGGGTTAACGAGACCAACTTTTGCTGAAGTTCCGAGCTATCAATTCGATTTTTATTCTCAAATTAGTATTGACAAAATCACCAAAATGTGAGAAATATTGCACATCTGACACTGAAGTGAAAGGGAGAATATTTAATGGCAATTTCAGGAATTACAGAAAAGCTTTTGGCGGCTAAAAAAGCTAAGGGAATTAGTTTTGCAGATTTGGAAAAAGTTTTGGGGCGCGACGAAGTTTGGATTGCGGCGGTTATTTACCGTCAAGCTACCGCATCAGAAGAGGAAGCCGAGAAAATTGTCTCGGCTTTGGGACTAGATAGCAAGACGGCTGCGGTTCTCTGTGAACCTCCGTTAAAAGGTTCTTTGGATGCCTCGGTTCCAGTTGACCCTCTGCTTTATCGATTCTATGAAATAATTCAGGTTTACGGGATGCCGCTCAAAGCAGTGATACAGGAAAAATTTGGTGACGGGATTATGAGCGCGATCGACTTTACTATGGATGTCGAGAAAGAAGCAGACCCAAAAGGCGATCGAGTGAAAATAATTATGTCGGGAAAATTTTTGGAATACAAAAAATGGTAAGCCCGGGCCGCTTTACTTTCAAGTGAAAAATAAAAATTCAAATTGGCTCGAATGACTCATGACTAATGACTAAAGCCTCAAAAGTGTTAACTTAGAAATAGAGATCGCGAAGCTTGACTGGCTTGGGTGTCCGCTCGGGAAACCCTTCTAGGGCAAAGCTAAGGTCGCTCCCGTGGCAACTTCCCCAGTAGAAAAAAGCAACCGCAACCGTAAAGTAAGAGGCAAATATGTCAAAATATGACTCCCATCTCAGATGCTCGTTTTGCGGCAAGTCGCAAGAGTACGTCCGCAAGTTAATAGCTGGGCCCGGCGTCTACATTTGCGATGAATGCGTGGAACTGTGCAATGAAATTTTAGAGGAGGAGTTCTTTGACTCCAGTAAAACAATTGGTCAACAGATTCCCCAATCAGAGGTGCGAGAGTCTCAGGGACAAGGAACGCGGCGCCCGGGTCGATCGAATAAATCGAAAATCGTTTTAGCTCAAATTCCGAAACCAACAGAGATTAAGCAGCATTTAGACAACCACGTCATCGGTCAGCATTCAGCAAAAAAAGTCCTTTCTGTAGCAGTTTACAACCACTACAAGCGCTTGAGCGTTGACCAAGCTAAAGATAGCGACAAGTCTTCCCCTGACAGCGATGTAGAACTGCAAAAATCCAACATCCTGCTAGTCGGGCCCACAGGTTGTGGCAAAACTTTGTTAGCGCAAAGTTTGGCGCAAATGCTCGAAGTGCCGTTTGCGGTAGCGGATGCGACGACTCTGACAGAAGCTGGATATGTCGGCGACGATGTAGAAAATATCTTGCTGCGGCTGTTGCAAATGTCCGATTTTGATGTTGAAGCGGCGCAACGTGGCATTATTTATATTGATGAAATTGACAAGATTGCTCGCAAAAGCGAAAACACTTCGATCACTAGGGATGTATCAGGAGAAGGAGTGCAGCAAGCGCTGCTAAAAATGTTGGAAGGAACGGTGGTTAACGTGCCCCCGCAAGGCGGCCGCAAACATCCTTACCAAGATTTTATTCAAGTTGACACGAGCAAAATTCTATTTATTTGTGGCGGTGCTTTTGTCGGTTTGGAAAAAATAGTTGAACAGCGTTTGGGTAAAAAATCCTTGGGCTTTATTCAGCCAACGGAAAGCGACAGCAACTCGACTTTGCCGGCGAAAGACAAGCGGGCCGCTGATATTTTGCAGCAGGTACAGCCGGACGATTTAGTCAAGTTTGGTTTGATTCCTGAGTTTGTGGGGCGGATTCCGGTGGTGACGGTGATTTCGCCGCTGGATGAGGCAGCTTTGATGCAGATATTGACTGAGCCCCGGAATGCGCTGGTAAAGCAGTATCAAAAGCTGTTGAAGATGGACAGCGTGGAATTGGAATTCCAGCCGGAAGCGCTACGGGCGATCGCCCAGGAAGCCTATCGACGCAAAACTGGCGCGAGAGCTCTCCGCAGCATTTTAGAGGAGTTAATGCTGGATGTGATGTACGAGTTGCCTTCTCGCAAGGATGTGGCTAACTGTATGATTACTCCTGAAATGGTCGAGAAGCGATCGACTGCTGAATTGCTGTGGCATCCCGCATGGCACAAACAGCACGAAACTGCATAATTTATAGTTTGTAGGGTGCTTGTGGGGCACCCTACAAGCTTGGCAAATTTACTTTATGGCAGCTTAAAAAATGTCAGTCAATGTAGCTAAAGTCAGTAAAAAATCGAGATTGCCAGTATCCAGTTTGCTGCCGAGGATTGCAATTTACAGCGCGGTTATGGCTGGCATAATAGCGTCTTCTTACGATTTCAAACTCAATATGATCGGCTCGTCAAGCGGTAAGAGATATTCAGAAAACCCACAAGCTATTTCAAGCATCAATAAAGGGCAGGAAGCTTACTATGCAGAGTACGGTCAATTTAGCGATTCCATTGCAGAATTGGGTCTGGGAATTAAAAAACAGACCGAGAACTATCATTACACGATCGTCTCATTCATGGGCCCGGTTCAAACTAGGCACAATCACCGCGAACCAGCACAATTTGAAAGCGCGATCGCTATCGCGATCGCCAAACCGACAGAGAGGAACCCCCCCAATAAATCCTACACTGGCGCAGTATTTGCTTACAAAGAAAAGGGTAGCAATCTAATAAGAACTATTCATGCTATATGCCAGAGCGATCGGGAGAACGCAAGTTATGCAGAAATTTGGAGTCCGCCAACTTTTGACGGCAAACAAATTCACTGCCAGCCCGGAACAACGTTATTGCAAAGATGACGAAGAAATTAACTGCCAGCCGGGAACAAGGTTAAGGTAAGACCTTGAAACTATTTTGCGTCACTTTTTGACCGTCTAAGTAAAATTGAAACTGCCAATTGCCAGGTTTGTCATCTTTTTGAAAATTGTACCAGCACCAAGTATTTAATCGATCGCCCGTCGTTTTTAAATAAGATTGACTCTGGGCTGCGAATAGTCCTTGAGGGTTGACAAGCTTACAATAACTTCTATATTCTCCTTCTGGCAAGTTAGCAGCACTTACAGCAAAATAGACTTTTTTCTTTTGCTTCAAAGACCAAAAATATCTAGTCTTTGTCGATTCTAATTCGTCAGTCAACATCACTTGAGTCTGAGGATTTAACCTTACTGCGTTGATTACTGGTTTGATATCGACTGCTGTTTCAGGTTCTGGAAATTCCCAGAGCAAAGGAATAAAAATAGCAGCAATTGCTGTTAATAATCTGACTGATATCAGTGCGAGTTTTGACTTGTTACGCTGCTGAACTACCTCTAGGGGAATCAAAGCATGGAGGGCAGCATCCGCCGAAGGATAGCGGTGTTTGAAATTGGGTTCCACCATTTTTTGCAGCCAGTCAAGAAACTCTGGAGTTAGCTGCGGCAAGCGATGTTTAAAATTAATCCGCCCGGTATCGTCCATCAAACTGCCAACTTCGGTAGAATTGATGCCGATTAGCAAGCAAATTAGCGTCGCGCCGAGACTGTATAAATCCGATGCAACAGTTAGCTGCCGATTGAACATTTGTTCTGGCGGCATAAAGCCCAAAGTGCCTTTAACAACGCTGCTGGCGGCCACTTCTCCCCCGCCGATTCTAGCAAATCCGAAATCGACAAGGCTGACATCCATCCGGTCATTTACTAAGATATTTTCGGGTTTTAAATCTCTGTGGATGACTGGCGGAACCCGATTTTGCAGGTATTTGAGTATTTCTAAAACAGAGATAGCAATTTGCTTGATTTGTTCGGGCTTCCAGCGGTTAGAATTTGCCAAGGAAGGGGCATTTTTGTATTCTTGCACCATGCAGAAACCCGATGCAGTTGGGAAGGAATCTAAATAGCGGGGAATGCTAGGATAGTCGAGTTCTCGCAAAATCTGAATTTCTTGTTCGCACGCTTGATATTGAGCCCAATTAGCGCCTGTTTGGGCAAATTGAAATTGTTTGACGGCGACGGAACGTTTGGTATTAATTTCGGTAGCGAGATAAGTAACTCTACCGCCAGCGCGATTGTGTCCGAGTTCGCGGGTTATTTGATAGCCGTAGTTGGAAAAGTCAGGAAAAGCATTCATAGGTAAAGAGTTGATAGTTGATAGTTAGTGGTTGAGAGTTGTGATAGTTAATAGCGAGGTTTTTAAGAGTTGGATTTAAAGCGAACTCTCGAAACAATCCGCCAACAACAGGCAGGAATGCAGACTCTTAATGTTGGGTAAGGTTTTTAGTGAGGACTTCAGTCATTGAGGTTGAAAGTCCTTGCTGCGAAAAAGTTTTTACGGTTTAATTAAATTTGGTCGGGATTTGCGATAGTTGGCAAGTATTCTTT
Organism: Microcoleus sp. B3-D2; assembly: GCF_036705345.1. Taxonomy (NCBI): domain Bacteria; kingdom Bacillati; phylum Cyanobacteriota; class Cyanophyceae; order Oscillatoriales; family Microcoleaceae; genus Microcoleus; species Microcoleus sp. B3-D2. The sequence continues at coordinate 25,574 of NZ_JAUBUG010000046.1, read as the reverse complement.
TTGGTTTAAAAACGAGCGAGTCAATTAACGGAATTCCAGTGACGGCTAGAGATGTCATTGTTGTTACTCCTACAACTAATATTTCTCTTGGTTCAACCCATTCTAATTGAGATTCCAAGTTTGAATATAGTAGAAATGCTACTGACAAACTCATACAAAATCCGGCAGTAAGAAAAGCTCTTTTGGTAGCATCTACTTCAAGAATTTGTCTGGCTATCTGCTGGTCAATCAGCTTGTTAAATACCGAATTGACTATCTTGTAAATCAGGGATGCCAGCGTTAGAATCCAGAAGACTATGAAGCTATCAGCATACAATGAAAATGATAAAAGCAGCATAATAACTGCTACTATCGTAACCTTTTTGAGCGTAACATTTGTAATCCTTCCTAGTATTAAGGCTCCCAATAAAGTTACTGCGAGCGAAGCCAGCACTGACCCAGCATACACAAAGCTCATTAATTTATAATCGATCGTACCCTGCGCGATATCAAAAAGAATACTGGTTAATCTGCTGCTAATAACACTATAAAATATCAATCCTATTAACCCTCCACATAAAGCTAAAAACCAATTAAAATCATATTTGTTTAATTTGGCTGCAATGGCGATTTCGGCGACTGAAAATCCTAAGAAGCCACTCGTAACACTGATGGGAAGCATGATAGTAGTAGTCCCAAAATGCCAAAAGAAGCCACCCGGCGAAGAGAGGAAATTAGGAATTTCACTCAAGAAAAGTATCAAAACTATTAACAGCAAACCGTACATACAAGTTGGTGGTAAAATCAAACACCACATAAAAGTCAGCCTGAATACCGACAAAAAATTAGTTTTCTGCGGTACGGGCAGCGGGGCTGTTGTGACTTGCAATTCTATTGTATGAGTTTCTGGTTCAGAATTTGCGCGCAAGATGATTTGGCGGTTGTAAGTTTGACTTTCCAGCAATTTGCTCGTATCGACGGCGATTTTGCACTCAATATTATTGCTTTCAAATGCCTGCGGTTCAAAGGAAATCCAAGAGTGGTCGTAGGGCGTGTGGGGCGGATCGTTCGGATGCGGCGCGACTTCCCACCTGCCACAAAGTATTGTATGGGGAATTGGATTGCTAATGGCAATCGTCTGTGTTAAGATTTCTCCATATTCAGTAGCAGTGAATTGAATGCGATCGCGCTCAATTCTCACTTTCGGCAAGCTGCTGACATCCAAAGATTTTAGCGCAGTTAAAGCATCCGCAGCCGATGGATATCTGTCTTGCAATCTCGGCGCTACCATCCTCTCCAACCAATTCATCCAACCCTGCTGCAATGGCGGTACTAAATGCCGGAAATGAATGCCATAATTGGCATCAACTAAATTACCGACATCCGCAGATTTCGTACCAGTTAACAAGCAAATCAGCGTTATCCCCAAGCCGTAAAGGTCGGATGCTTTGGTTAATTCTCGGTTGAACATTTGTTCCGGTGGCATGAATCCCATCGTGCCTTTGACGACGCTGCTAGCCGCGATATTTCCACCTCCTAGCCGAGCAAAACCGAAGTCTACTAAATAAACATTGAGTTCGTCATCTATTAACAAGTTTTCTGGCTTAATGTCGCGGTGAATTATCGGCGGTTTATGAGATTGCAGGTCAACTAAAATCTCTAAAGTTGCGATCGCAATTTGCTTGATATCCGGCGGCGAAAAAGTCCGCGCGACAGCAGATTCGGCATTTTTGTATTCCTGCACCATGCAGAAACCGCTGTCAGTTTGAAAAGAATCGAGATAGCGGGGAATGCCCGGGAAATCCAGTTTTTGCAAAACTTTAATTTCTTGTTCGTAAGCTTCATATTCTGCCCAGCTAGCACCTAATTGGGCAAATTGAAATTGCTTAATTACAACTATTTTTTTAGTATTCGTATTTTTCGCTAAGTATGTAACTCGGCCGCCGAGACTGTTGTGTCCGAGTTGTTTTTCAATCTGATAGCCGTGAGTGGAAAAATCGGGGGAGGCGTTCATATAGTTTGTAGTAATGTTCTTGTGGGAGGGGCATCTAGCCCGTCATTAACAGGCAAGATGCCTGTTCCACAAACAGTGATTTTTTTTGGGATGGGTTTCTATCCTGTCAGCAACAGGCAAGATGCCTGTTCCACAAAGAGTTATTTTTTTTTGTGGGGTTATATCCTGTCAGCAACAGGCAAGATGCCTGTTCCACAAAGAGTTATTTTTTTTTTGATGGATCGAGATTACCAACATAACTTTTTTCCAAAAAGGCGGCAAGTGCGGTATGATGTGATTTCGCGATCGGTTCTAGCGGGGAGCAGCCGTTAGAGGAAACGGGGAAAGTTCGGTGCAAGTCCGGCGCTGTCCCGCAACTGTAATGAAACCGTTGTGGTTTCTCAAGTCAGAATGCCCGCCGATATCTAACTCACTTTGGAACGCATCTGCGAGGTACGGATGATGGATGGAATTAATGCGGCTGTACGCACAAAGCACAGTCTACTTGTTTGCACTGCTTGCGCTAGTGTTTGGAAAAACGGCAAGCGCGAAGGCAAAAGCGGCGGTCAACAATTCATGGAAAATTTGTCGCAACTCGCTAAAGATTGGGAGTTTTCTGATAAGTTTGAGATTCAAGAGGTTGAGTGCATGAGTGCTTGCAGTCACTCTTGTGCGGTGTGTTTTGCTGCTGTGGGGAAGTACACTTATCTGTTTGGCGATTTACCAGCAAATGAGTCGGAAAGCGTCGAGGCTGTACTCGAATGCGCGGGTCAATACTATGCTAAACCGGACGGTTTGTTGCCTTGGTCTGAGCGTCCTCAAGCTCTCAAAAAAGGCGTTTTAGCAAAGATTCCACCGCTTCCTAATTAGAGTTTTTCTTGTTTTTAGGATCTGCCCCTTGGTGACAACTTAACGTTCAACCCACCGTCTCTCTTGTTTTTATCGAAATCTAGATCCCCCCTAACCCCCCTTAATAAGGGGGGGACAAGAAATATTCTCAAAGTCCCCCTTCTTAAGGGGGATTTAGGGGGATCTAGACTTGGCCGAAAAGCGATTTTTCTTGTAGGCTTCAGTCTTAAGTTGTCACATACTATCTCTGCCTGGTAACACATACCTAGAGGCTCTGCCTCCTATTAAAACGGATCTTTTATTCCAGCGAGGCACAGCCTCTTGATTAGCATTCCCAGGCTCTGCCTGGGAACGAGATATCCCATTACCAAATAAGCACAAAATTATCAATGCACAAAATTCCTGTTACTGTCATCACTGGTTTTCTCGGTAGCGGCAAAACTACCTTAATTCGCCACTTATTGCAAAATAATCAAGGTCGCCGCATTGCTGTTCTGGTTAACGAATTTGGCGAAATTGGAATTGACGGAGAACTGCTGCGCGATTGTCAAGTTTGCGACGAAGAAGAAAATGTCAGCAGCAATATTGTAGAACTAACAAATGGTTGTCTTTGCTGCACTGTTCAAGAGGAATTCTTGCCGACTATGCAGGAATTGTTGAAGCGTAAAGAACAAATTGATTGTATTGTAATAGAGACTTCTGGCCTCGCACTTCCTAAACCTTTGATTCAAGCTTTTCGCTGGCCGGAAATTCGCACGGGTGCTACTGTAGACGGTGTTGTTGCTGTTGTCGATTGCGAAGCTATTGCTAGCGGTACTTTTGTCGGTGATATCGATGCTTTGATGGCACAGCGACAGGCTGATGATAGTTTGGATCACGAAACTCCGATCGAGGAATTGTTTGAAGACCAGTTAGCCTGTGCCGATATGGTACTTTTGACTAAGGTCGATCGCGTAGATGCGGAAACTCACAAGAAAGTCCAAAGCTGGTTGCAGCAAGAGTTGCGTCCTAGTGTGAAAATTGTGCCTTGCAAAGGTGGCGAAATTAACCCTGATGTGCTCATGGGATTTAATGCGGCGGTTGAGGATGATTTGGAGTCTCGCCCGAGTCACCATGACACAGAGGAGGAACACGAACACGATGATGATATTAACTCGACTTTCTTTATTGCCGATCGCGAATTTGAACCTGAAGCTTTGGTGAAAAAACTGCAATCCTTGATGCAGCAGGAGGAAATCTATCGGATTAAAGGGTTTGTGGCGGTTCCCAAGAAACCGATGAGGATGGTGTTGCAAGGTGTGGGATCGCGGATAGAATATTTTTACGATCGTCCCTGGCAACCTTCGGAACTCCGCCAAACCAAATTAGTGCTGATCGGTCGAGAGTTAGAGCGCGATCGAATAGCAGCTATGATTAACAATTAATTGTCATCTGAGAGGGGCGGGTCGATCGATATTTTGAATTGCAGCAAATATTATTGGTAAAACTCGCCCCTACAAGCTCTCACCAACAATTTATTAACATTATTTAATATTGTGACCACGGCCAGCAAGTCTAGTGTAGAATAGCGATAATGGTTATCATTGTACAATAATCGAGGTCAAGTATGGTGACTGCTGGGGCGATCGAATCAGTTCCTGTTACCGTTCTCACGGGCTATCTGGGTGCAGGAAAAACCACGCTGCTCAACCGAATTTTAACAGAGGAACACGGCAAAAAAGTTGCAGTCATCGTCAACGAGTTCGGCGAAGTAGGCATCGACAACCAACTGATAATTGATGCCGACGAAGAAATTTTCGAGATGAACAACGGCTGCATTTGCTGTACAGTCCGAGGCGATTTAATTCGGATTATCGGTAACTTAATGAAGCGGCGAGACAAATTCGATCACATAGTCATCGAAACCACAGGTTTAGCCGACCCCGCACCTGTAATTCAAACATTTTTTGTAGACGAAGATATGCGGGACAAATTGCTGCTAGATGCAGTTGTCACCGTAGTCGATGCCAAGCACATCTGGCAGCACTGGGACGCAGACGAAGCTCAAGAACAAATTGCATTCGCCGATGTAGTTTTGCTCAACAAAACTGATTTAGTGACTGAGGAAGAATTGGCAGAATTAGAAAAGCGAATTCGCGCCATGAATGCAATGGCAAAAATTCACCGTACCCGCAACGCTGAATTAGCAATGGATGCTTTGTTGGGCGTTAAAGCATTTGATTTGAACCGGGCATTAGAAATCGAACCCGACTTTTTGGGCGAACACACTCACGAACACGACGAAAGTGTTACCTCAGTAGCCATAGTAGAATCCGGCGCCATTGACCGCAACAAATTTAGCGATTGGATGGAGGAATTGTTGCGAACTCAAGGCCCGAATATATTTCGGACAAAAGGCATTTTGAATGTCGCCGGAGACAACCAGCGATTTGTTTTCCAAGGAGTACATATGGTGTTCGACGGCAGGCCGGATAGGCCTTGGAAAGCTACAGAAACTCCGAAAAACGAGCTTGTATTTATCGGTCGCGACTTAAACGAAAATCAATTGCGAGAGGATTTTCAGAAATGTCGGGTTTAACTGACATATTGAAGCATTTTTAATAAGCCTTTTAGGAACAGGCAAGATGCCTGTTCCACAGGAATAAAATTCATTTCTTGTGGAAGGTAACAGGCAAGATGCCTGTTCCACAGGAATAAAATTCATCTCTTGTGGAACGGGCATCTTGCCCGTTTTTAAGAATAGTGCAACATCTCAGATTCAATAAATATGGCTAACAAAAAGACCAATAAAAGTGAACAAACCCTGCAATTTCACGCTAAAGAAATGCTGTCTGACTACGTAACTTCTGTTACTTGGTCGCCGGATGGTACAACTTTAGCAGTCTGTTCTGCTGCGGGCGAAGTGATGCTGGCGAAAGTAGGGGCAGTTAATGAATTGTCCTTGCAAACGCTACAAACTGCCACGGGTAAATCAGCCGATTGCTTGTCTTTTTCCCGCGACAGTCAATTCCTAGCTGCTGGCGGACAAGATGGAAAAGTGCGAATTTGGCGCGTTAATTCTGGGGAATTAATTGCTGATTTGGATAACCAGCGCGTCTGGGTTGATAAGTTAGCTTGGAGTCCCAACTGCAACCAGTTAGCTTTCAGTATGGGCCGCTACGTTCAAGTCTGGAATGCTGAGGATAATGTTGTTGAAGTAACGCTGAATTTCGACTCATCATCTATCTTAGATTTAGCATGGCATCCTATGGTTCAATATCTGGCAGTTAGCGGCTATCAAGGCGTCAAAGTTTGGCATGGCGAAGACTGGGACGAAGACCCGGAAATTTTATCAGTACCCTCCGCAACAGGTGCAGTTTCTTGGTCGCCACAAGGGGAATTTTTAGCTTGCGGCAATATGGACAATACTCTAATTGTTAATGAATGGGGAAATTTTGAACCCTGGGTAATGCAGGGTTTTCCGGGGAAAGTTCGGCAGTTAGCTTGGTCGGATAAAACTAATTCCTTGGGTGCGCCTTTGTTAGCTGCTGCGAGTTCGGAAGGCATTTCAGTGTGGGAAAAACACGCTGATGAAAGTGTCGGTTGGGATTCGTGGGGGTTAGAAGTGCATGAAAAAGTTGTAAATGCGATCGCGTTTCAACCTAACACATTTTTATTAGCTTCCGCAGCCGCAGACGGTCAAGTTTGTTTGTGGGACGAAGCAGAACAATTGCTGCAAATTCTAGAAGGTGCAGAGGGCGGTTTTTCCTGTCTCGCATGGCATCCCGAAGGCCAGTTTCTCGCCGCGGGCGGCTGTGGAGGTGAATTGCTGGTTTGGTCATAAATCTATGCGCGACAAAGAGTTCGGGGGCGCTAAGTTGTCATAACGGGCGCACCAGTTTGACCAAAACATAAAAATTAAAAACTTGGTCTTGACAAAATGCTAAATTACAATAACATTTTAGTGACTGCACTGATCGACAATTATCACCCAACAGCAATTTCTCGAACAACTCCACAGTATTCTCGACCAAAACCACCTGCTGAAACACCCGTTCTACCAAATGTGGAACGAAGGTAAACTCGACCTCGCAATCGTACAACAGAGAGAGTGCGTCCAGGACTGTTATCCTCTCTTTCTTGTCAAAATTCCTTGACTGGGGCTCAACAGCAAAGCCCCTAAAAATAACCCAAAAATAACTAATACAATTGCCGCACCCGATGGCATATTAAAATAATAGCTGAGATACATACCAGTCACGCTAGCTGTAATTCCAATAATTGCTCCCAATCCCATCATTAAATGTAGCTCTTTTACCAACAAATACGCCGTTATTCCCGGCCCGATTAACAGCGAAATTACTAACAGCGCCCCCACAGTTTGCAAACTCGCAACAATCGTCAGCGTAATCGCCGAAATCATCCCCAAATAAATCCAGTTTACAGGCAAACCGGACGCTTGCGCCCCCAGCGGGTCAAAAGTATAAAAGAGCAATTCTTTGTAAAGGAGTTTAACCGCTACCAAAATAATCAAAGTTATGACAAAAGTCTGCTGCACGTCAGCAGGTGCAACTGACAAGATATTCCCGAACAAAAACCCGTCTAAATCTAATTTGGTTGTCCGCAACAGGCTAATTAGCGTGACGCTAATTGCTAAGAATGTAGATAAAATTAATGCCATCACAGCATCAATTTTTAAACGAGATTGGGATTGAATCCACGCCATAATTACCGCGCTGATAATTCCCGATATAAACGCGCCGATCGAAATATTGAAACCTAAAGAAAAAGCTACTGGCAATCCTGCTAATACTGAATGGGCAATCATGTCAACCATCATTCCCATTTGCTGTACAATTAAATAGGAACCCACAACGGCGCAGAGAATTCCTAGCAAAATGCCGACGCCGATCGCATTTCGCATGAACTCGAATTTGAGTGGCTCAATTAGTAGGTTTAACATTGAATTAGGTCAATAATAGGATTTTTTCAGCTACAATCAACTGCACAGGCGGGACGCCCGTGCCACAATCAACTGCACAGGCGGGACGCCCGTGCCACAATCAACTGCACAGGCGGGACGCCCGTGCCACAATCAATTTTAAAGATAAATCTTTTTTTGCTTACGCTGAAACTAAACTTAAATCGTATCCATAGGCTTTTTGAATATTGGCTGCGGTGAGCACTTCCCGGCAGGAACCAGTTGCAATTAACTGCTTATTTAGCAATAATAAATTGTCGTACTGTTTTAAAGTTTCGCCTAAATCGTGGCTGATTACTAGCAATGTTTTATTTTCAGCTTTTAGTTCGGCAAAAATATCGAAAATAATCTCTTCGGTTGCTTTGTCGATCGCGTTAAAAGGCTCGTCGAAAAAGAATAAATCGGCTTGTTGCGCGATCGACCTTGCTAAAAAAATCCGCTGCTGCTGGCCGCCAGACAGTTCGCCAATTTGCCGATCGCGCAAATCCCACATTCCTACCCGCAGCAAAGCAGCTTTCACCAATTCTTGCGACTGCTTCGAGGGCGATCGAAACCAACCAGTCTGGACAGTTCGCGCCATCATCACCGCATTCCACACCGTAATCGGATAATCCCAGTCAATTTGCGATCGCTGCGGCACGTAAGCCACCCGCGACAACTGTTCCTTCAGCAACCGCCCCTGATATTTCACCAAACCCCGACAGGCCGGGATTAATCCCAGCATCGCTTTCACCATCGTGCTTTTCCCCGCGCCGTTGGGGCCGAACACACCGGTTAATTGCCCCGATTCTAACTGGAAATTCACGCTGTTGAGGGCCGCAATTCCTCGATAATTGACAGCCAAGTCTTGCACTTCTAGCATAATTAGAGATTTTGAGAACGATTCTTGTTCGTAGCTACTAGAATAGGATAACTCGAAAAAGCAATAACGATTATCGTTCCAAAGGTGAAAATGTTAAAGAACTTGGCTGGAAAAACCCGCAGATTGTGGGGTACGGCTGTTTTGGCAATTGGCTGCGGAGTGGTTGCGTGCAGTGGAGGACAGAACGCCAGCAATCGGGCGCCAGAGAGTCCAGCCACAACTCAAACTCAAGCCAGTCCCGGTGGCAACTTGCCCAAAGTCGTGGCTACGACGGGTGTTATCTGCAACCTAACTAAAGAAATCGCTCAAAGTTCGATCGACACCACCTGTCTGATAGAGCCGGGAGACGACCCTCACGCCTATCAAACCAAGCCGGAAGACCGCAAAGCGATTGAAACAGCAAATCTGATTTTATACGGTGGCTACAACCACGAACCCAGCATCATTAAATTAATTCAATCCAGCAGTAATCCAGCGCCCAAAATCGCCGTCCACGAAGTCGCCGTTCCCAAACCGCTGATGAGTCAACACGAGCACGAACACGGTGAAGAGAAAGCGGAAAACCAACCCCACGCAGAAGGCGAAAAAGTCCCTGACCCTCACGTTTGGCATAATCCTCAAAATGGCCGGCGCATGGTAGAAACAATTCGCGATGAATTGATCAAAGTTTCCCCCAACAATGCTCAACTTTATACAAAAAATGCAGCAAGCTTAACAGATGAGTTGCAAAAAATAGATACTTGGATAAAAGCTCAGATTGCGACTATTCCCGCAGAAAAACGCAAGTTAGTAACAACTCACGATGCTTTGAGTTACTATGCCGATGCTTACGGTTTGGAGATTGCTGGAGCTTTGCAGGGTGTGACAACAGAGGAACAGCCCACCGCAGCAAGAATTGCCGAATTGTCCTCAGAAATTAAGACCGCAGGAGTGCCGACAATTTTTGCCGAAACTACAACTAATCCGAAGTTGATGGAGACTGTAGCGAGGGAGGCAAATGTCGAAATTTCCGACAAGGAACTTTACAGCGACGAGTTGGGCGGCCCCGGCACCGGTGCTGATACATATCAGGGAATGCTGAAAAATAATACTTGCGCGATTATTTCTGGCCTCGGTGGTAATTGTACTTCCTTTGCAGGAGAAACTGCACCAAATCCCAAACCATAGAATTTCTAAAGTGCGCCTACTAGCAAGCACTTTATATTTCAATACGGTTCAGTTAAGCTCGATCCCCCCTAACCAAGGGCGGGCACGGGGGCACCGCCCCTACTAAGGGGGGGACAAGAACTTACTCTTGCGTCCCCCTTCTTAAGGGGGATTTAGGGGGATCTCCGAGGAATAAATAGTTTTAACTCAAGCGTATTGCCTTACCTTTGCTGGGTACGCAGCAAAACGCAGCGTTTGCAAGCGCAGGGGTTTTCGATTGCAAACGCTGCGTTTGCTGCGATGACTTTAAGGTGAATTTTGCTCCTCGGTACTGGGTGGTTTTTGGCCAATTCCCAATTGCTTCTTAGAGGATTTTAAGTCTTTCCAAAGCATCTTAATATCTTTATAGGCTTTCTCAGCGCTAATTTTCCCCCCTGTTTCCAGCGAGCAAATATAAGTTATTTTTTGAGCAAACTCCTGCAAGTTGGCATTAAACGCCAAGTTTTCTGGCGTGAAATCACCGTAGTAGCGATTGCGAGGATGTAAAAAATCTTCCCGCTCTTTCATTGCCCCCTCCTAATTAAACTTTTGGTATTCAACTTTTGGTTCGGTCTCTGCTGTGAATAGCACTATTTGTACTCTGTATCGCGGCGCTAACTTGCTTCTATTGTATTGCGTAAGTAGCAATTGTGCTTTTTCGCTCTGTATTTAGTCTATTAATGCAGTCTTAACCTTAAGTTAGCTTTATCTTAACTTTTCTTTAACCTAAAAGCAAAAAATAGGGAAATGCGCTGTTCGCATCTCCCTTTAGATATATTTGGCAGTTGGTGATTAACCTTTTCTGAAGCCGAATATTTATTTGTGGCACTCGCAGCCGGTGTGGCCGCAGCCTTGGCCGTTGGGGTGGCCGTCAGCGCAAGCACTGGAACAGTATGTTTTGCCGTTTTTTTCAATGGCTTCGCTGGGGCTGACAACGCACGAACATGAAGGACAGGCACATTTTGTTTGGGTGGCAGTAGTCATTTTAGATTTTCCTCGTGGGTTTGTTTGTCTCTACTAATATCTGAACACATATTCAGATATTAGTCAAGGGAATGTAAAAACTTTGTTACAAAAGGTTGGCCGATCGCACTAAAATGAAAATGAGAATTAAAACCAGGCGGGAAAAGATGTCACCCAACTCTGCTGTTAATGGAGCGATAAGTCAGCCTCGCGAACAAAACGATACACCAACGTGCGATCGACCGCACTTAGTTGACAGTTGGCGGGCCGGCGAAATCCAAACACAAGTTCTCAACACCGCAAAAGCCCAGCGGATGGCTGAGTTTTTCAGTCTTTTGGGAGATGCGAACCGCCTGCGGCTGCTATCGGTTTTGGCAAAACAAGAACTGTGCGTGTGTGACTTGGCTGCGGCGTTGAGTATGAGCGAATCAGCAGTATCGCACCAGTTGCGGGCGTTGCGGGCGATGCGGTTGGTCAGTTACCGCAAGGTTGGGAGACAAGTTTTTTATAGTTTACTCGATCGCCACGTTTTGGAACTTTACCAAGCAGTCGCCGAACACTTAGACGAAGCCGATTAAGCTTTTGGGCGAGGGGCAGTGGCCAAACAGGGCATTGAGAATGGATTTAAAATTGTGTAGGGGCGGCTTTTACCAATAATTTCGGCCTAAGACCAATAATCTCGTAAACCCGCCCTCACCAAACTCAATATCAATCTTGGACGGTGTGGCCCGTAGCAACAACCGCCTGTGAAATTGACTCTTCAGAAGCTTGAGCTTCAACTGTAACAGTCTTAGCTGCGACATCCACATTGACAGTAGCATCGGAGTCAACAGTTTTGATGGCTTTGGTAATTGTATCAGCGCAGCCAGAGCAGACGATCGAGGGAACGTTAAGTAGTATTGCCATAATTCAGCCAGATTTCGTAGATGACAGTATTATTTTTTATTTTAATCTAAATTCGTGAAACACGCGCTTTTCCCGATTGCGGCAGGGGTTTAAGCCCCCTGCCTCAAAGCTCAATTCGCTTAAAACCGACTGTAGAGTTTGACGTTAAAAGTTATCATTTAGGACTAATGCCAACTGGGAGATTAAACAAAGGTATGTAGTTGCGCTTGGGCGCTCTTTCCTAAGCTAAGAGCCCCCAAGCGCAACTACGTACCTAACAGTTAACGCCTAGTTGTGACGGTTGGCATTAGTCTTAACAATATCACTTCAAACTTAATACCTTTGAATGTAAATTAGTATCCGGTATGCACCGCCCAACGGCGGCGGCTACAGGACGTAAACTGGCAACTAAATCTACCATATCTGGCAAAGAAAGAGCTTGCCGCGCGTCAGAAACCGATTTTTCGGGTTGCGGGTGACACTCAATAATCAATCCGTCTGCACCGCAAGCAACCGCTGCTTTGGCTAGTGGTGCGACTAATTCTCGCTTGCCGACGGCGTGAGAAGGGTCTACTATTACTGGCAAATGAGTTAACTGTTTCAGCGCTACGACTGCACCTAAATCTAATACGTTTCGCGTGTAATTGTCGAAGCTGCGGATGCCTCTTTCGCAGAGAACTACATGAGGATTTCCGTGACTGAGAATGTATTCGGCGGCCATCACAAATTCTTCGATTGTGGCTGACAAGCCGCGTTTTAGCAGGACTGGTTTTCCGGCTTGACCGATCGCCTTTAGTAACTCGAAGTTTTGCATATTCCGACTGCCTAGTTGCAGCATATCAGCATAGGTGACAACTGGTTCGATTTGGGCGATCGACATTACCTCTGTCACGACGGGCAAACCGTAACGCCGGCTGACATCGGCTAAAATTTCGAGTCCCTCAATTCCCATCCCTTGGAAAGCATAGGGAGATGTGCGGGGTTTGTAGACTCCGCCCCGCAAAGCTTGCACGGAGGTGGCGGATAGTTGGCGGGCGACTGTTTCCATTTGTGCGGAACTTTCGACGGTACAGGGGCCGCCGATGATTAATAATTCTTCGCCGCCGACTGAGACTGTTTCTGAGAGTTTGACAATTGTTTGGTGTTCGGGATGAGATTTGGTTACGAGTTTGGCTTCTAACATGATGGTATTTTCCTCGAAATTTAAGTGGGTGGTTGACAACAAAAAACCCGGAACTTTTAGGAGTTCCGGGTTGGTGCGAAAAGACAGCGCGACAATTTACCCAGAACTTTGGTTGGGCCAAAAATAAAAGCTGTAGTACCAGTTACTGAATAATGTCATTGCTGTTTTCGCTTGTACTCGATTGGTTGTTGGGAAAAGAAGTAGAAAAAACAAAACCGCAGGTGTTAATCTGCGGTTCGCCCGGATGTTCACAGTGAATTGCCAATTCACTCCGGGCGAACTTGGCTGTACCAAAAATAAAAATAGCTGTTGGCTGTGAACATAGTTGAAGTGCTGCGATTTGTGGATTAAACACAATACTATTGGACAAGCTAGCACAGGGAGAGGGGGATGTCAAGTTATTTTTTGCAAAATGTATGGAAACGGCAATGCCCATTGGTGTCATCAACTTAAGCCGACTATCTGCCAGTCCGCGAGTCCGCCAGGGAATGAATTCCACGGGGCTTATAGCGAAAGTCCTCGCTATGAGGACTCAGAAGCCGACTATCTGCCAGTCCGCGAGTCCGCCAGGGAATGAATTCCACGGGGCTTATAGCGAAAGTCCTCGCTATGAGGACTCAGAAGAAGATTTTTAAACTGATTAAGCTGTCGCGCATTTAAATTGCATATTCGAGGCGGGCGGGACGCCCACCCCACTCATTGTTTGATTGTTTTTTAACAGACAATTTAAATGCCGCAACAACTTAGTCCTCTTCAGAGGACTTTCGCTTTGAGGCAGGGGTTTCAACCCCTGACGGACTATGGGTTTTATCTTAAGTTGAAACCAATGGGCCTTGCGGTTTCCCTACTATGATGTTAATCCCAGTCGAAATCTCGATCGCACAATTCGGCTAGTCTTTGGTTGTGCGATCGAAAATATGCTCTCAATTGCTCGTATACTGTCTCGCTGATGGGGGGATATTGGGTGGCGTTGTACTTTTCGTAGGTTTGTAGTTGGTGGGGCGGTAAGTCTAAAAATTCGAGGACGGTGTTGCAGATTTCCGATGGGTGGCTATACAAGTCTTCGCTTTTGAGGATTAAAAGTTGTGATTTGGGAAAAAGTTTCATCCAGGCTGGGAGTTGATCGGCGTAAATGCCGCGGGTTAGATAGCTGTGGTGTTGGTGTTCGTAACTATAATATTTGGGGTTGGCTAGGAGTTTTTCTATTTCGCCTTTGAGTCTTTCGGGCTCGGCGGCGATCGCGTCTTCTAATGAGAGAGATTCGTAGCCTATTTTGATATAGTAATAATAGTGGGAAATTGCCCGCTCTACGGGGTTTCTCAGCAGGGCGATTATTTTAACTTTGGGACATAAATCATAAATTCGCTGGGGAACTTGGGGGTGACAGATGTAGTAGGGGCTGGCTTCTCCGGTTAGTAGGTTTTCGCCTGTTGGGGGCTGGGGAAATTGGGAACAGTACCACTCCCAGGTTTTATCGAATTTCAAGTCGAAGTAATGAATTTCTTTTTCGGCGGCGGGGGCGATTTGGGGATGTTGGATTAGGTAATTGTACAGAGATGTTGTGCCGCCTTTTTGGGCACCGATGATGATGAAGTCGGGGGGTTTGGGAGTTTGTTTCATGGGTTGTATGTTTTATATTTTGCACTTGTACTGACAGTGTGCCGGAGGGTAAAATGGAAATTCGATCGCACTTGGAGGCATTACGGAAATTCGATCGCACTTGGACGCATTACGGAAATTCGATCGCCCCCTTTAGACTCGATCGCACTGACAAGCCTAACCACTCGATCGCCCGATCTTGATTGTAGATTCCGGTGGTTGAAAGCGCTAGCAAGGCGAAGACACAAACAAAGCCGACATGATAAGGGCTGGGAAATACATCGTATACGATCGCGATCGCTGTTTTGGGGTGATCGAATTCACTCTCGCTCTGACCGCTGACATTTCTATTTAACTAGATTAGAGTGGAGTTAGGGAGTTCTAATCCGTGCGGGGCAAATCATTCGCTGAAAAGTATATTATCGGCGGCGATTTTGGTTGTCGGTTTGGCGGTTTTATTTTTCAGCCAAAGTACAGATTTAAATTTGTGCAACAGGCTGATATGGAAGTTGCAAGAAATGGGAACAATAAAGATGGGATTGTACTGTCGAGCAGTAACTACCTGCAATACCATCTCTGAAATTATTCAGGAAGGCGTCAATGTTTAAGAGCAAATTATCCAAAGTTATCGTATCCCTGCTGCGGCGGATTGCTGGTGTTACCAGATCCGGAGCCAAGCGGCTGATGAGAGCAATGCTGCAAGCGCTGATGGCTATGGGCCGCAGGGCGCAACTACCGATGGCGGGGTTTGTGCTGCCGACGGTGACGATGGTGTTGCTGGTAGTGATATTGTTGACTGTGGCGATTACGCTGCGATCGTTCGATCGGGCTAATACGGCGCGTAACGTGCGCGTGAACCAGCAGGTGCTGGCGGCCGCGACTCCCGCGCTCGATCGGGCGAAAGCCAAAATTCAGTATGCCTTATCCCCTCAAGGAAGCGGAACACTTGATACACCATCAGACTTGAGCGTTTACCAAGCGATGGATTCAGATCGCTTTAAATTTGGAGATGAGGATGTTCTACAGATCAAGTTTGATCTTGATAATTTAAATGGAATTAATCCTCCACCTACAGATCTAACTAAAATCAATGAAAGTGAGAGGATAAATACCGCTTGGAGGTTCCCTGTAGATACTGACAACAATGGTAAATTTGATACCTACACTTTATACGGGGTATATTTTCGCAGCCCACCTCGGGATCTGAACACAGGAGACTTTAAGAGAGCTAGAAAGGGTGTAGAAGCCAGAACCCCTCCGATGGCAAGCCAAGGTTCTCTCAGCCCGATCTGCAAAGCAGCAACAGGTACTAGCGCTAGTTTGGTAGGCAGTACGGACTGGTACAAAGGAGAGGGCGTACTCAAAAAAAGCTTCTTTGTCTACACAGTGAACGTGCCGATAACTAATATTACGGGAGTCGCTTCAGCAGCCAGCTACGAAACATTTAAAGGAACTCAAAGTTTCTCCGCTTTGGAGTACCAACAAGACCAAAAACGCATTCCACTACAAAATAATGCGGTGGTTTATGAAGATGATTTAGAAGTATCTCCCGGCCCGGCGCTGCGTCTGAACGGACGGATATTTACTAACAGTAACTTTCTGGTCACTAACACGAATGTAGGCCCGGTGGCATTCTATCTCGTTAGCAGCAAAGAATCTTGTTTCTACGACCTAGAAAATAGCAAAATAGTCGTTAGTGGTAATGTGGTTAACGGCTGGTCGGGAAGTAATGCCTTCACTGGCAAAGATATAGCCGTTCATCTATTTGGGAAAGAGGCTACCGATCCAGTCCTCACAAAAGCAATCAAAGGCGGCAGCGACCAATCTGTAGCCTACAAAGATGGTGCTTTGGGGGTCATGTACAATAACAAGGCTTATTCCGATCGCATCGGTCTGTTAGTTTCCGAACAGGAAAAAAATCCCGCTGCTTCCGATCCCCAGGAAGTTAAAAATGCCTTTAACACACAAGTTCAAGAAGAAACTGACCCCACTCCTCCCAGCGCCGATCGTCAAAACGAGATTCGCCGAGAGAACCTGGAATCTTACTTTAGATTGCGGACACGGAAAGTGCCTTTTGCAGAAGTGCCGGCCACTGGAGACGCATTGGCTGGCTTTGTTAACCCTACAACAAAAGTGGTGACTACATCTCCCTTCGGCGGTACAGGGGAGGGACTGCGACCGGTGGATGCCTGGGTTATGCCTTTGGACAGCAACACTAAACTCGATACCAGTGTCAGGCTGCAAGCCAACAGCCCCGAAAAGGTAGAAATAGATAAAAAGGAATCCGAGTTAGGCGATCGCATAGTAGTAGGGAACAATCTACCAGCACTGAGGTGGAGAAGCGATTTGAACCCTCCCAAATTTGTGGGTGAAGGTGAGGAAGGAAGAGACACATTAACAGGAGTTAATTGGCTGGATGGGGGCCCACGCTACCGCGAACCCCAAGTGAAGCAGTTCGCTGATGTGGGGGGAGCAGAGAGGGACGGCTTCTGGGAAAAGAGTGTGGCCCAAGCACCTCAAACAGCAGTGGATGGCATTGGCGGATTGCGGGTAATCACGGGTGCAGGCGTTTACGAGCGCACCAACTCTTTTCTGCCACCTCCTAAAGTCTTCAACCCTGGTGCTAATGCACCATCGGAGTTCTACGACGACCCGGCAACTACTGCTGTAGAAAAGCTCCCTGTTGTTTGGCCCGACTCCATGCCGATGTCACCAGGCCCGAATTCTGCAGTTTATAACAATAATTCTGCTGCTTCTATTCCTGTCGGCTGGAGTCCTCCTGCTTTTTTGACGACTGCCATTTGGAACACTTTGCCCACCAATGGAACTCCACCAGGAGGAGCAGCCAGTACCATTGACCCCAATACTCCTCAGTATGCTAAGGGCGACTTGCGGATGCGCGCAAGTGCGATATATCACTACGCAGACAACACAAGCGCTCAAGCTGCTAAATTAGCTGATACCCCGCTGGCTTGTGTCAGCAGCTATTACGATCCGAGCTACCGATACAAGAACGCCGCTGGAACTTTATTTGATTCCAGTCTTAACCGGCCAGGTTTGCCATCGGGAAGCAACACATATGGTAAATCCAACAACGGCATCGTCTACGGCCCTCCTGCTGCGAGACCGGGCGGTGCAACTATGGCGCCCGATTTCCCGACTAACGTATCGGATCTGAAGCCAGCAGGAACAATACAGGAACGCTTGAATTATCAAGGCAGTATCGTTTTCCCCGACGGTAGGTTTGTCAACGAAACCTTAAGGAAGGGTTTGCAGAAGGCTGACGCGGAACGCAGCTTGTCGGAAAAAGCTGCGATCGACTCTACTCTTTGCTCTTTTAAAATTTTGGCCAATCCGACAGCGGACATTTCTACTACCTATCTGGATCACGGGACAATTCGAGAAGTGGCTTTTCTCAATCCTAGGGAAGTTAAGGCGATCGACAAGGACGACCCAGCCACAGCAGTGGACGAGACTTATAGCCTCAGCAGTCCTTTGGGTGGTGCCGCTCAGAGCGCCAAGCTAACAGGAAATTACGACCTTCCGCTAGCAGAAAGACAACCCCTAGAAATCCGAGTCACGCAATTAGATATTGATAAACTCCGGAAGAAAAATTCGATCGCCTACAACCGAACGCCCACCATCAACGCCCTTAACCCAGAGTATATGCTGCCTTACAGCGGCCTAATTTACGCCAGCCGTGATGATGCAGCACCCGATCGCAGCGATCGCCCTCCGAATAGTCTGGGCACTGGCATTGATACAACCCGCAGCCAGCTAAGCAGCTCAACAGATTCTCGGCTAGACCCCAGCCGCCGCCCCCACGGAATTATGCTGATTAACGGATCTAGCTTGGGTCGTCCAACAACTGTAAGCACGGTGGCAGACGTACTCAAAGAGAAGGGTTTGCTGTTGACTTCTAACCTGCCGGTATACATCCAAGGTGAATTTAACAAACACACCAAGAGGGAATTTACAGGGACTTTTAGTTGGACTCCGAGCGATTTCTACGGCCGCCCGGCTAGCAACCTAGATCCCAATTTTGCTTGTCGCCTCGGCGATCCTCGATACCCTGGCAAATGTTCTGGCAGCGATAATTGGCGAGCGGCAACAGTGCTCTCGGATGCGATCACGCTGCTCTCTGAGCCAGAGTCAGGTAATTTACAGGCAGGATTCCGGTACGGTTTCCGCAATCACGGAGATTTTGACCTGAGAAATAATGCAGGTAGCACGATTGTCGGGTATGACTTGAATGGCGATACCGATATTACTCCTACTCCACTATTTAGTGAAGTTACCTTCGACTTGGACCTCAATGGCAATGGGAATAAGACCGATACGACTGTTAAAGAAACCGATGTAACGGCTAAAGCTGCTCGCAGGATTAACGGTTTCGGTGCTAACAACTACGTCACTAACGGTTTGAGTAGCAGTTTAAGTAGCGGTGCTGATTTTTTTGACATTACAAACCAAGAAAAGTTCGGGCAAAGCGCGGGGACTAGCGTTAAACCAACAGACGCAAACTACAGCACTAACAACGGTGTGGCTCCCAACAGTTCATACTTCAACAATTTCGTTACGCCAGTTCAGCGACGGGCTAATTCTTCAGTTAAATTTCCAGAATATGTCATGGAAATCTGCCGGAAGTTGCCTGTTTCAGCTTGCGGGCCTGATGACTGGGTGGTTGGTCTCGACACGGGTACTGTTGTTGGGGAATTTGAACCTACTGTAACATCAGAAAAATTGAAAGCAAACAGTGTGGGTGCAGCACCAGTCACTCAAATTTTATCAGGTACAACAGCTAGACCAGCTATCGATCCAGCAGATAGACGATATCCCCGTCGCGTAGCTTTTGTGCGACACATCGATAATTCCAACAATAAAAAAAATAAGCTG
This sequence comes from Microcoleus sp. B3-D2, assembly GCF_036705345.1. NCBI lineage: Bacteria > Bacillati > Cyanobacteriota > Cyanophyceae > Oscillatoriales > Microcoleaceae > Microcoleus > Microcoleus sp. B3-D2. The sequence continues at coordinate 6,220 of NZ_JAUBUG010000046.1, read as the reverse complement.
GTGTTGGATAGCAACAGCCTCCCTATCGCGCTGGGAATTACTACCAATGCAGTAGCTTTCTATGCTACTTCCACAACTTCTGTCTCTGTGGACGGAAGTGCCTCCATAACTCCCGTCACTGGTCAGCCTCAGCTAGCAGATAACGCTCTTTGGTATGCGACCACCAACACTCCCCTTACTCCCAACGCTCCGACCCAAATTAACTATGGCAATGATAAACCTCTGTTTTACGCCAAACTACCCACAGCTAATGTTGAGCAGCCACAGCTAAGACCTACTTTGCAGATTCAGGCGACAAATTCTAATCCAGCCACTGGTGCACTCCCTCCAGCAAGCAACAACGCCAACGACGGAACGCGATGGATACAAAAAGCACGAACAACGGAGTTTAACCTCATAGTCGCCTCAAATGACGTTCCTTCACGGGCTCTCTCTTCCACCCTTGGCGACACGAATGGTGGTATGCAAAACTTACCGCGCTTTATGGAAAATTGGAAAGGCGAAACTAACACGATCGCTGGTTCCTTTATCCAATTCAAGCGCAGTTCTTACGCAACTGCTCCCTACCTATCTGTTATTAACGATACTGCTTCTGGTTCTCTATTCAAGGCCAAGCTATTCGACTACGACACAACCTACCCCGCTCCCCCTTACAAAATCGAAACCAATCGTGGTACGATCGGCTATTTCGTACCACCCGATCGGGAATGGGGATTTGATGTAGGTTTGCTTTCACAGCCGCCTGACTTGTTCGCCCAAAAATTCACTCTCCCTGCTTCTCAGAAAAAACCTGACGAATACTTCAGAGAAATCAGCCGCGATGATGATTGGGTAAAAGCTTTGTTGTGCGCTGAAAAATTGAATAATCGCACTCTCTCTGGTACGTATGCTGCCAATGACAGCGCTACCAAACCAAGAACAGATTGTCCTTCCCTTAACTGACCTTTAAACCCTCAAATTCCTGAGTTCCAAATGCGGAGTGCTTACTATGATCAAACGCCAACAGCCACAAAGTTTACATAAGTCTCCAGAAGCCGGCTACACGATTATCGAGTCATTGGTAGCGATGATTGTAGTGTCGGTGCTGATGATTGCCATCGCCCCTGTGATGGCTTTCTCAGTAGCAACTCGCGTCCAAGCCAAACGGATAGAAATGGCCACTCAAGCCGCCAAAACCTATATTGAGGCGCTCAGAGCTGAGGCGCTCAAACAAGGAACTCAGGGATTTCCCACTCTGTCCCCAACCGGCAACAATTTACAAAACACCCCTGCTCCAGCCAACATCAACGCTCTTTATTGCATAGACCAAGATGGAGATCAAACCTGTACCGCTGGCAGCAATCAAGACCTTGTAGTTCAGGGCTACTACTTTAACAACTTACCCGCTGCTACAAATCCGGCCAAAACAGGCTACAGCTTAATTGTTCGGGTTTACAGGGCTAGTTCTTTTGCTAGTGGCGTGGGCGCACTAACAACTCAGAAAATTCAAGCCGATCAAAACCGACAAGCACAGCAAGGAATTACTAGCTCAGGGCTGGGAAATCTCCGAGCGCCTTTGGTAGAAATGAGAACAGAAATAGGCGCTAGCGATCGACAAGGTGCTTACAATAGTTTTTGCGATCGGCTCATCCAACCTGATGGTACCAAAGGCTGTCAGGAATAATCAAAGTCTCAGTTATTAACTTTAAAATCGCTCCCGCCATTTGGCAGAGGAAACAGTCAAAATGAAAACTTTACTCAGGTTGCTTCTCAAAAGTCAGCACCAGCGAAACCGCTCCGGGCCAGCTAAAACAGAAAAGGGCATGACTCTGGTCGAGCTATTAGTTGGAGCAATTATGGCGTTTTTAATCATTACGCCGATGCTCGGTTTTGTAGTGGATATGCTGAATACCGACAGGAGGGAACAAGTCAAGTCAAATACCGAGCAAGACCTTCAGGCTGCCGTTGATTTCATCGCCCAAGATTTGAGCCAAGCTATTTATATTTACGATAAAACGGATATTGATTTAATTAGAAATCAACTTCCCGATGCTGCAAGTGGAACCACGAAAATTCCGATACTTGTATTTTGGAAACGACAGCTAATCAAAAAAGGACTTCCTATTGACGCGAGTACAAAGCCGGTAGATTGTGGAAATAATAGTGACAAATGTAATGACACCTACGTACTATCATTAGTTGCTTACTACCAATTTAAAGAAACTGATCAGCAGTCTATTTGGTGTCAGCCTTCAGGTGGCACTTGTCCTACCCGTATTGCTCGTTATGAAATTAGGGATGGAGTAAAAAATCCTTACTCGATAGATACAGCCGCTCCTTACTATAGCGATGGTGAGACAATAGAATCTCAACGACGAGATCCAGCTTTTGACAAAGATTTTGCCTTTACTAAACCCACACAAAAGGTGACATTGGCGGCGGGACTGACAAATACCCAATCGGGGGCAAAAAATCCGCAAGTTCTGGTTAACTACATTGACCCTACTACACCAGGTCCGACATTATCACCTACTGAATGCAAGACGGCTCTTGGTAATCCTACCGACCCAAAAGATACAACAAAGTTTCTAGACGAAGCAACGCTAAAAGTAAGTGACGGAAGTACAAATAGCTTCTACGCTTGTGTAGATACAGCGAGAAACATAGCCAGAGTTACTATCAGAGGAAACAGCCTTCGCCGCCTTCAAACTGATGCTAATTATGATGCCAAGAAATCGGCATATTTCCCAACAGCAACCGTGCAAGTACAAGGTTTAGGTGGGGTAGGAAAATAACTGATTTCTGAAACACATTTCCCAATCGCAGCCCGTCTATAAACAATAGGAGAATACCATGAAAACCCCACCAATATTATTAAAACTTTTGCATAACTCGGCTGCCAAGCCCAGCCCTAATTTCCACAAAACTGCATCCAGAAAAGACGATGGAGGATTCACGCTTCTAGAAATGGTCGTGATAGCGTTAATCATAGGTATATTAAGTTCGATCGCCGCTCCAAGCTGGCTGGCATTCATCAACAGACAAAGAGTTCGCACTGTGAACGATAGAGTTTTCCAATCCTTACGACTGGCACAAAGCGAAGCAAAGCGAAGTAAGCGCGATATCACTATTACATTTTCTGCCCCATCTGTCGATCCGCCAACAGTTACGTTTAACCCGCCACTAGCCACAGGTGGTAGTAACCAGACGTTAAATGCTGGAGGTGAAATCAAACCGGGCACTATTGTACTTTCAACTAATGCAGCGACTCCTGTTGATACTGGTGTTCCTGTACATTCGATTGTTTTTGACTATCAGGGCAATGTAAAAAAATTGCCTCCCAGTACAAATCCTACAGTTCCCAACGCACGATTTGTGGTCACAGTTGCTCCATCTCGCGGTGGTGCTAAGCAGTGCGCGATCGTGGAAACTATCATAGGAGGAATGAGAACTGCTGAAGGAACAGAATGCCAAATACCCTAATTTGCAATAAATTTCATCGTTAATGAGGATATGTGTAATATATGAGAATTGCGAATTATATTATTGATCTCCCTTTGGTAGCCTTTATATTTTTTTTGTTACTAATTATTGTTGTCACAAAGAAACGTCTTAAAAAGGACGAGTTTTATACGTTAGTGATTAGCATACTACTATCTTTTCTCTTGGCAGAAGGAGTTTGTAGATGGTTAAATATAGGAGATTCTAGGATAGTTATATGGAAGGAGGAACGTGTTCAAGGAGAAATATACGCTTATAAACCCAATGGAAAGCTACTATATACTTACCCAGACAATCCTCGAAGATATTTTAACCAAAAGAATGAAGTGTCAGGAACGATAAATGCCAAAGGATTTCGGGGGTTGGATCGAGCCTTTGAGAAAGCTAATGGTATAACGAGGATCGCATTCCTCGGTGATTCCTTTACCCTCGGGATAGGTGTAAAAGACAACGATACCTTACCAGTAAGTTTTGAAGACGCAATAGAATCAAAATATCCCAACACCCAGGTTTTAAATTTTGGTGTTTCAGGAACATCCACGGAAGAACAAATCAAGTTACTTGAGGAATACGTAATAAAATTTAAACCAGACGTAGTAGTAATCGTAGTATTTTTGAATGATGCAAACCGCACAGGAACAATTGACTTTCTTTCTAGACCAAAGGTGCTGGCTCAAGTTAGAAGAAACTCGTTTTTTATCAACGCTTTGATGGGCAGCATTGAAAAACCTCTCCTATATCAGGAAATGATTCGTCACTACCAAGATGGTTATGTAGAAGGTAGCCCTGGTTGGGAAGCTATGAAGACTGCGCTCAGGAAAGGAAAAACGCTATCTGAAAAACAGAACTTCCAGCTTGTAATTGCAGTATACCCTGTACTCTTTCAACTAAATAATAGATATCCATTCCGATATATTCACAAAACAATAGAAGACTATTGTGCGTCTTTAAAAATTCCGTTTGTCGATTTATTTGATGGATTCGTTGGCAAACAGGATTCCCCGCTTTGGGTACACAAAACTGACCAACATCCCAATGAAATAGCACAGAAAATTGCTGCCGAAAAATTATCAGAATTTTTTGATAGTAACAACTTGATGAAAAAGTAGCTAACCAAGTGCGAGCGAGGTATTTACGTCATTCTAGTTGTTGGCTATCGGTAATTAAGCTAGTTTATTGGTAACATATTATGGGGAAGTTGACAAATATAGCGTAGCACTCAGGACTCAGCGTATACAAGCCATCCTTTTAAGCTGTGAAGCAGAACTGTTAAAATATATTAATTTAAATTACTTTATATTTAAAATTCAATTAAAACAGACAAACTATGCAGCTAGAACTAAAACAAATCATAGTTCAGCCAGGGAAATCAACTATTGCTCAAAAACATCACCGGGTCGCTGTTTGAAATCCTACTACACAGAAACAGAGGCTTTCAGTCTTAGGTTGACACCAACATAGACAGACAAAATCGTAGCAAATGCGATCGATATTTAACAAGACACGGCAGTGCCGTTTTCCTACAGGCGGACACGGCAGGAAATTTGCTGTATCCTCAAAATACGGAATTCGATCGATCGTACATTTTCCCAATAATCTCAGTAAATACCGATCTACACAAACACCAAATTCAGCAGTTAAAATAAACCCCATCTAAAACAGCTACAACAACCTTTTTTCAACCCAAACATTTAGGAGTGCATCCAAATGTCAATCTATAAACTTCTCCAAAGCCGATTGACTGCATCGGAGGCCGGTTTTACAATTCTTGAAATTTTAATACTCGTCACACTCATCGGCATATTCAGCGCCATCGTCACCCCCTCCTGGCTGATGTTCATCAACAACCAGCGTTTAAAAGCATCGCTCGATCGAGCTTATTGGGCAATGGAACTTGCACACAGCAACGCCAAACGTGACAAAATCTCATGGCAAGCCAGCTTCAAACCAGTAGGAGAAAATGTACAAATAGCAGTTCACCCAGCCGACATTTCCCCAGCCCAAGTACCAGCCAGTCAATGGAAAAACCTAGAACCGCAAATTCAAATAGATACAGATGAAACCACCGTGCTCCAAGTAAATGAAAACAACGAGCAAAAAACAAACGGCCCAATCCGGCGCGTCATGTTCAACCATCGAGGTTGCCCCGTATCTCGAAGCGACCACGACTGCACCCTAACGAGTATAAGAGCCAAAGGAACCCTAACCCTATATCATCCCAACTTAAGAAACAGCCAACGCTGCATCATCATTTCCACCCTCCTAGGCCATAAACGCACCTCCCAAAGACAATCAAAACCCAACGAAAACAAAAGATATTGTTACTGAGTCACTGATGTAGGGTGCGTCAGGGAAAACGATATTACCCGAAATCAGAACACGGCAGTGCCCAAGGCGTGTCAACATCAGCCAACCATCTGCCAGTCCGCGAGTCCGCCAGTCCGCCAGGGAATGAATTCCCTGTCTAATAGCTAAAGTCCTCTCAAAGAGGACTGAAGAACTCATGAGTCGTCTTCAGACGACTTTAGCTTTGAGGCAGGGGTTTCAACCCCTGCCGGACTATTGGTTGTACGTTAATTTGACACCAATGGGCATTGCCACGTCCTCAACAGTCCTGTTGTCGATCGTTATCTTCGAGGTCAATTCCTGACGGCACATCTCAGATACAGCACTTCCGGCTGTTATGAGGTACAATAAGAAGAGATTCTAAAAATACATCAATGAAAGCATATTCAGTTGA
>NZ_JAUBUG010000045.1:0-62110 GCF_036705345.1 Microcoleus sp. B3-D2 | reverse complement strand
TACAATTATGAGTTAGCTCTAGGGGGCTAAATTTAAAACTTCTGATTATAACATATATCTTTTTTGCAAGAGGTCTAATATAAAGTTGCCAAAAGGTTAAATTGTCTGCAAGTGCGAGGAAGTCGATGCCGACTTCAAAATCGAAAATGATATCGCTGCCATAATTGGCGGAAATTAAGAAGCGATCGCTCCCATTTCCTCATATCAAACTGTCATCGCCGTTTTCACTGCTGAGAAAATCGTCGCCGTTACCACGAAGCAAGATATCGCTAGCTTGACCGCCGTAAAGACTGTCATTGCCTTCACCTCCACTCAAGCTATCTTGACCGCGATTTCCAAATACGATATCTTCGCCTTTATTGCCGAACAAATTATCGATTTCTTTGCCGCCGTAAACAGTGTCATCGCCGTCGCCACCGTCGAGGGAATCATTGCCTTGATTGCGGTGTATCCAGTGGTTGCCGCCCAAACCGCTGAGAGTATCATTGCCGCGTTTGCCGGCTATTGTATCGCTGCCGCTGTCGCCGGAGAGGCTGTCGTCGCCGTCAGTGCCGGTGAGATTGGAGTTAGCTGCGATCGCTTATATTTATTTACAAGTGCCAGCGGGACGATCGCGATCGTGCAAAAGGCGAGTTAAATCTGCAACAGCGTTCCCAGCGTACAAACGTAAAATACATAAAATGTAATACTTACTGGTATTTTACGGAACAATCATGCACAGACGAGTTTTCCACATTGCTATTTTACTTTTCCTCCAAGTCGCCCTGGTTCTAGGCGGGTGGGTCGGGCCTGCGGCGGCCCTAACTCAAGAACAGCAGCTTTTGAGCGAAGCTTGGCGAATTGTCAATCGCTCTTACGTGGATGACAAATTCAACAATCACAATTGGTGGTCGATTCGCGAAAAAGCTGTCAAGGAACCGCTCAACGACAGACAGCAGACTTACACGGCTATTCAGGGGATGCTGGCGAATCTCGACGACCCCTTCACTCGACTGCTGAAACCCGAACAGTACCGCAGCTTGCAGGTCAACACTTCGGGAGAATTGACGGGTGTGGGGCTGCAAATTGCGATCGACCCCCAGACAAATACCCTGACAGTGGTGGCTCCTTTGGCCGGTTCACCGGCGGATAAAGCTGGCATCCAACCCCTCGATCGCATTCTGAAAATTGATGGCACTCCTACCTCAGAATTGAGCCTAGACGAAGCAGCAACTCGAATGCGCGGCCGCATCGGCACTCCCGTTACCTTGACCTTGGGGCGCGAGGGAAGGGAGGCTGCTGAGGACATTGAGCTAGTGCGCGATCGCATTGCTCTGAATCCGGTTTACGCCGAATTGCAGTCGGGGTCGGAGAATTTACCGGTGGGCTACATTCGCTTGAGTCAATTCAGCGCTAACGCCACTGAGGAAGTCGCTCGCGCGATCAACCGCTTGGAAAAACAAGGAGCCGCCGCCTATATTCTCGACCTGCGAAACAACCCGGGCGGACTGTTGCAAGCAGGGATTGAAATTGCCCGCTTGTGGCTGGATTCCGGGACGATCGTCTACACGGTGAACAGACAAGGCATTCTCGGCAGTTTTGAAGCCTCTGGACAAGCCCTAACTAACGATCCGCTGATTGTTTTGGTGAACAAGGGAAGTGCCAGTGCTAGCGAAATTTTGGCTGGTGCGCTGCAAGATAACGGCAGAGCTCAACTGGTGGGCGAAAAGACTTTTGGCAAAGGGCTGATTCAGTCGCTGTTTGATTTGTCTGACGGTTCCGGGTTAGCCGTGACTGTTGCTAAGTACGAGACACCGAACCATAAAGATATTAACAAGCTGGGGATTTCGCCCGATCGCGTAGTGCCTTTGGAACCTATCGCGCGTGATCAGATTGGCACCGAAGCAGACTTGCAATATCAAGCTGCACTGCAACTACTTAAAGAAAACACCGTGCTGGCAAAATCAGTATAAGCCGGAGTTTGAAGTTTTGAGATTCCAACAGGTGACAATACGCAGGTCTGTCTGTCTCTGCGTTTCGTTCGCCCGGACAGACAAGAATCATCCTAAAAACTCTTTAACTCAACTAGAACAGCAGGAGTCCCGCACTCTACCTGAAAGGTGAGTGTCGGGAGGAATGCGCGGCAAATTGAGGGGTTCGATACCCCGAAAGCTGCCAATACGCTACAATAACAACAGCAAAACTTCACTTATTGAAAATGTCCCAAGTTCTTACAGTTTCTTGCAAATTGGAAGTATCGCAGCAGCAGGTTGAAAAGCTGAATGCGGTACTGACTGCCTTTGCAAAATGCTGTGAGTACGTGAACACCCATACACCCGACAAGCTGACGAATCAGATTGCTGTTCAGTCCTTGATTTACAAGGAAGCGCGATCGCATTCTGGGCTGTCTGCTCAAATGACGATTCACGCAATTCGTAGAGTTTGCGCTAACCGCAAAACGGCAAAGCAAAAGGGTAAGCCCGTTAAGAAGTTTGCCCCCACTTCTGCCACTTACGACGCGAGAACTTTCACATAGAGGCGAATCGGATTGGTTGGTCAGCTTGACCATGCTGAAGGGCAGAGAAAAGTTTAAGCTGCACATTGGTAATTACCAAAAACACTTGCTGCAAGGACAAGACCGCAAAACGGCAACTTTGGTAAAGCGCAACGATGGTAGCTTTTATCTGAACATTCAGCTTGAGTCTGAGCCACCAGAGAAACAAAAGACTGATGATGTCTTGGGTGTTGATTTGGGACGCACAGACATTGCTTGTACATCGGCTGGAGAGAAATTCAGTGGCAAACAGGTAACACAAGCCAGAGGCAGATATAGCCGTGTACGGGCTTCGTGGAGCGCGTAAAGCGTCCAAAGGCACAAGGTCTACTCGTAGAAGGGCGAGACAGATTTTGCAACGGTGGAGTGGACGAGAACGGAGATTCCAGACATGGCTGAACCATACCATCAGCTATCGACTGATCCAGCAAGCCAAGACATCAAATCAGGCTATTACCCTGGAAGACTTGACCGGAATCAGAGAGCGTACCAATGAACTGCCACGGTCTAAAACAGAACGGAGACGCAGCAATAGTGGGGCGTTCTACCAGTTGCGCCAATTCCTGACCTATAAAGGCGTGAAATTTGGTGTTGATGTAAGACTGGTTGAGCCGCGCTATACCTCGAAAACTTGTCACTGTTGCAAGGTGATTGGCAATCGCCAAGGTAAGCGGTTTGAGTGCCTGAATGAGCGATGCGGATGGATTGGCGATGCCGATGTGAATGGAGCAAGAAATATTGCTACTTTGGGGCAGATCGTAAACCTGCCCGGAGGTTCCGAGATAATGTCCTGCTCTTTGCAGGAAGTTGTCTTGAGGGCTACTGAAAGCCCGCACTCTATGCAAAGCATGAGTGTCGGGTAGTTTACAAGTGATATCACGTCCGACAGATTCATCTGTCATTCTTCGCTGTGCGAAGCAATGACATAAAACTAATGATGCACATCGGACGTGATATCAAAACCCAAAACTCCCCTTTCCTTAAGGTTGCGGGGTTGATTCCTCGGCTTCGGGTACCTCGGCTTCTTGCAAAATCACCGGACGCTGCTGCGGGTCAGCTTGGTTGCTTTGCTCTTGCATCACAGTTTTAGCCAGACTAGGGTCAAAGTAGCGGTTAAAGTTCGATCGCGACTGATTTACTCGCCCTTGGGTAAGATTGACTTCAGCTTGGATTTCGTGCAATTTTTCTTGCACCGCCCGGTAGTGAGGCCAAAGCTGAACCAAAGCAGAAGTGGCACAGACTGAAAGTACCATGTTGACTGCCAACTTGACCCCTGTTTCGGCCGCGAGGGTTTGGTGAGGGTAGGAACGCTGGCGACTGCTGCTGCGACGAGGAGTAACCCGAGGGGAGTTTTTTACAGGACGCAGTGGGGTAACGGTGGGTTGAATCGCTTGCATAATGTTTTTTCAAATACCTGAGACTGACGTTTTAGAGTTCAAAGAGCAAATTCTGAGCTTAACGCACACTCGCCGCTGTTTGTCAGGGTGCTGACAGCCAAAATTGTTGAGACAAAGTGACGCGTGAAGACGGAATTTCCCCATAAAAATGCCTGCCCTTGCAGTCTCGTCTTGCTGAACACAAACAATCTACTGCACTGGGGCAGCAATTGTCTGTATCTGTAATGCGAGAGATTTAACTGCTCAGGCAGGCATTTTGCGGTTCGCAACTGGTGTCTGGAAACTATTTGTACAGTTCAGTTGACAGCCGGAAAGCCATGATTCCGGGAATCAAAGCAATTACGAGCGCTACGTAGACTTGGGTATCTGTTAAAGACATATTCGCAAAACTCCTTTTCGCGGGCACGAGCTTTCACCAATTTGAGACAAATTGGCGCTTTTGGGAATCATTTGTTACAACTTGCAACACAAATGGTGCGTCCGGGGAGGAGTGGCCTAGTGGCGCAGTGGCGCAGTGGCGGTGTTTTTGAGTGTCGGAGGGGGAGAATTTTTCCTTGTTTCCTGGAACTGCTTGCTTCGGACGTTGTTCGGACGATCGCCTCCCACAGAATTACCGCGTTAGGTTAAGATTTAAGTGAAGGTGACACTAATGTTAGACAGAGCGGGTAATTTGCGCTGCGCTCGACCCTTGCCAATCTTAGGTGCACAAAATAGTTAATGATAGATCAATTTCTCGACGCTTCACCCAATTTTGGAGTTGACGGCTTTTTATTATTGTTGGTTTTGGTGGCTTTGGAGGCTGTACTTTCGGCTGACAACGCGATCGCCTTGGCGTCTATTTCTAAAGGTTTGGAAGATGCCAAGGATCAGCAAAAAGCTCTCAACTTGGGTTTGATAATTGCTTTTGTACTGCGGATATCCCTAATTTTAACGGCTACTTGGGTGATCCAGTTCTGGCAGTTTGAACTGCTTGGTGCTCTCTACCTGCTGTGGCTTGTTTTCCAACATTTTACTTCAGATACAGACTCCGAAGGAGAACATCATGGGCCCAGATTTGCCTCTGTGTGGCAAGCAATTCCCATGATTGCTTTTACGGATTTAGCGTTTTCATTGGATAGCGTTACTACTGCGATCGCTGTGTCTGACAACACTTTTATCGTCGTAACAGGCGCTACTATTGGAATTATTGCCCTGCGATTCATGGCCGGGTTGTTCATCCGCTGGCTGGATGAATTCGTTCACCTAGAAAGTGCTGGTTACATCACAGTTGGGTTCGTGGGAATGCGGTTGTTGGTGAAAGTAATTAATCCGGATTTAGTTCCTCCGCAATGGCTGCTAGTTTCCAGTATCGTCTTGATGTTTGTCTGGGGATTTTCTAAGCGTACTCCCGAGCCAGTCGAGATTGCAAAATCTCTAGAAATGGCTCTCACTCAGCCGGATTCAGAAGTTGCTGTGCCGGAATCGCAAGGACAGAAGTCCGAAATTTAACATACTTTCCTCTGAATAAAAGTAGCTTAAATCTGTCAAGCCAACAAGATTGAAAGCTGGTTAAAACCTGCAAAAGCCTTTCACCCCCGGACTAAAGTCACCGGGATGAAAGGCTTTTATTTTGTAATATTGTTTCCTTCACTACCCGATCGAACTTATAGGAGTACAATTGGGCCTATGGGAAGGCAGTTATCAAAATCAGACTCAGCAATGGTTGCGCTGGTGGGATAGCGAGGGGAATTTGTTGCTGACGGGGTTGGCGGCATATTGGCGATCGCAGGCGATCGATCAGGATCTGATTTTAGCCTTGGTGGTGGCTGTATTTTTTGAAGCTTTAGGGAAATAAAGGGGGCGAGGGGAAGGAGTTGCAGGCGATCGGGTTTCACCTATTGGGAAAAAATGTAACGGTTGCATTCAGCAGCAACCCACACCTTTTGTCATAGGGAATTTCCACAATCAGCCGATAGCTGTTGCCTTTGATATTGAAAACGACACTGTTGTTTGCAATGATGCGGGCTGGCATTACAAGAGGGTCGCCGTTTCTACCGACGCAAGCATTAAGATGCTTTGGTGCTGATAGAAGAGACATATAGCCTTTCTCATAAAGATGGAGTACGCCCAAACCTTGTGTTCGCAAGCTTTTTAAATGGAATTGTGTACCTCATCTACTCAAGAACCGCTATAAGTAATCAGTTATCTTTAATATTTTTAGGCTTTTTTTTGGATAGCTTAGATTTTTTAGATTCAATGTTCCAGTTTCGGGTATGATCAAGATATTCTTCTAAGGTGGTCATGCGAACCCAATAGTTATGATGAAAACCTTTCTTTGGGGATTGAACTAAATCTCGGATAATTAAACCTAAGTATTTATGAACTTCAAATTGCTTAGCTAGTTCTACAGAATCCAGTTCTGCCAACTTCCTCGTTAAGTCGATATTTTCGGCAGTATTATCTGTATTCAAAGCATGAAACCATTGCCCATGAGCAACTTTGTTTCTCAAAACACTAGGAGAATTTATGTAATTTTCAATAATTTCACCTAGTCTTTTCCTTCTATTTTGCAAATCTGAGTTTTTTGACCATTTACCAACCTTTTTTAGAGCTAACTCAACCATCTTTTTCCATCCCTCAGCAAGTCCATTATTTTTTTTAATCTTCTTAATTTCGTCAATTTCTGAGGGAGAAAATGCGGAGGGAGTGTAAACTATTTGAATAAATTGAGCTTCAGACCAAGCAACATACAGAATAGCTAAAAGCTTTGTTTTTACCTCTACCTGAAAGTCATCGGATTTTCTTAGGTAAAAGTTTATATCCTTAATTAGACTTTTCTGGACTTGATTTAACTTTCTTACATTACAGCTTTGCAGCTTATAAAGCTCCAAGATTTCCTCATTTGTCATAACCAAGAAAATATCTGTGGGGGAAGGAGGAATCGAACCTCCATCTACTCATTTATGCAATGAGTCGCATTAGCCATATTATGCTACCCCCATGTTCTGTAGCCCATTATATCATGTATCGGAAGAAGTTGTAGGCGATCGCAATTTTTCGGCGCCCTAAATTTAGTGTGCCTGCGTAAGTCCTCTTAAATAAGGAAGAAGGAAGAGGGGGAGACTGAGAGACGAGAAGAGTGGGAGGATTTTTCCCCTGACTATAATTAATTAGCAATTAGTCATTAGCTATGGCTTAGGCTTACCGACAAAGAAAGCTAAGGGAGAATTATCACCACAAGATAACCGAACTTTAGAACCAATGGGAAAAACATTTCCTGTGGTTGTGAGTGCATATAACTTTTCGCCCGAAGGAGTTTTTAAACAATAACGATTTTCTCGGCCTAAAAATTGGCGATCGCAAATCACAACAGCCGAATCTTCATCTAAGAATAAACTTAAATCTTCCTGCCGGATCATCAATTCTCCTTCAGTAGAAACATCACAGGGAACTTGTGAACATGAATTTCCTTTAACAGCAAAACAACCTACTTCTGTTTCCCAAAAATCCTGCTTTAGGGATGCAGAAAGAAAATTAGCTTGCGTCACAAACTCAGCCACAAATCGAGATGCTGGTTCTTGATAAACTTCCTCTGGAGTGCCAAACTGTTCTAATTGGCCTTGACGCATCACCGCTACCCAATCTGAAATCGAAAGTGCTTCTTCGCGATCGTGGGTGACAAATACACCAGAGGTTCCCGTTGCTTTGAGAATCTCGCGGACTTCCTGACGCAATCTTAACCGTACTTGTACATCTAAATTACTCAACGGTTCATCTAGTAAAATAATCGCAGGTCTAGGGGCTAAAGCACGGGCCAGCGCCACTCGCTGTTGCTGACCCCCGGATAATTCATGAGGATAACGATTTTCCAATCCTTCTAATCCCACCAGCGCTAATGCTTCGGTGACACCTTTCTGAATATTATGCTTTGACTCTTTTCCTTGATGCGTTAAGCCAAAAGCTACATTTTTCGCGACTGTCAAATGGGGGAAGAGTGCATAGTCTTGAAACACCATACCAATGTCTCGCTGTTCCGGCGGGACTGACATATTAACACTGGCTACAGTTTTTCCTGCTAAAGCGATCGTCCCTGCTTGTAGCTGTTCAAAACCAGCAATTAACCGCAGCAACGTTGTTTTCCCACAACCCGATGGCCCCAACAACCCCAGTATATCTCCTTGATGTAATGTCAGGGTGACAGATGCCACCGCAGGTGATGCTGCTTGGGAATACTGTTTTGTTACACCATCCAAATGCAGAATTATAGGTCGAACCATTATTGCTATAAATAATCAACAACTTACTATTCTACAATAAACCAGTTTAGTGATATAAATTGTCAGAAAGACTTGACAAATGTTTACACATACTGATAAACTAGCAAGCTAGACTTTTTACTAGCAATGAAAAATTCCCAAAAATCACTACAGCAAACAGCAATCAGCACAATCCAATGGCGATCGACCTTACGCGGTTTATCGGCTAGTGGGTGGACACTTGCGGTTATCGCTTTAGCATTGCCGATCGCCATACCAGTTCTCAGTGTCTTATCCAGTATCTTTTTTGAAGCTAAAGATACATGGCAACATTTAACCGATACAGTTTTAACCCGTTATATAGTCAACTCTTTATTGTTAATGATCGGCGTAGGCTTTGGTGTTGTCGTGATTGGCGTAGGATGTGCGTGGCTAGTAACAATGTGTCGCTTTCGGGCCAGTCGCGTATTTGAATGGGCATTACTGTTACCCTTAGCGGCCCCAGCTTATGTGCTAGCTTATACTTATACAGACTTTTTAGAATTTTCCGGCCCAGTTCAAAGTGCTTTGCGTTATATTTTTGGCTGGAGTTATGGAGACTATTGGTTTCCTAACGTGCGATCGCTCCCTGGAGCAATCTTAATGCTAATCTTAGTTTTATATCCCTATGTCTACCTATTAACAAGAGTTGCATTTTTGGAGCAATCCACTTGTACCCTAGAAGCTAGTAGAATACTTGGCTGTAGTCCTTGGCGGAGTTTTATTACAGTTGCCTTACCCATGGCAAGACCCGCAATTGTTGCAGGTTTAGCACTGGCTTTGATGGAAACTCTCAACGATTATGGCACTGTTCAGTATTTTGGAGTTGATACATTCACCACAGGTATTTATCGGACTTGGTTTGGCATGGGAGAACGAATTGCAGCAAATCAATTAGCTGCCCTGCTATTATTATTTGTTCTGGCTTTAATTTTAGTAGAACGCTGGTCGCGCAGTCGGACTAAATATTATCAAGCTAGCAGTCGCTATCGCCAACTGCAAACTTATCAACTTAAAGGAGTTAGGGAGATTTTAGCGGTAATGGCTTGTTTGATGCCGCTGTTTTTTGGTTTTTTATTGCCAGCGGGTCTTTTAGTCCAGTTGACATTAGCTAACTGGCAACTCACCTTAGATGAACGCTTTTGGATCTTTGCCCGTCATAGTTTAATTTTGGCGACCCTGACAGCCCTTTTAGCCGTAATTATTGCCTTGATTATGGCTTATGGTTTACGGTTATATCCTAATTTAGGAGTGCAGTTAGGAACGAGAGTTGCGGCAATGGGCTATGCTGTACCTGGTTCTGTGATTGCAGTGGGGATTATGGTTCCCATTGGAAAAATTGACAATCTATTTGATAGTTGGATGCGTGAAAACTGGGGGATTTCAACAGGCTTGTTGTTAAGTGGTACGATCGCAGCTTTGGTATTTGCCTATATAGTTCGCTTCCTAGCTGTTTCTTTAAATGCGGTGGAGTCAAGTTTGAGCAAAATCAAGCCTAATTTAGATGATGCGGCGAGAAGTTTGGGTTATAGTCCGATGCAAACTTTAGTTACAGTTCATACACCAATGATGACCGGAGGTTTACTAACTGCCATGATGTTAGTATTCGTTGATGTAATGAAAGAGTTACCTGCTACTATAATTATTAGACCTTTTAACTTTGATACTTTGGCGGTGCGAACTTATCAACTTGCCTCAGATGAGCGATTGGCTGAAGCTTCTGGCCCAGCATTGGCAATTGTTTTAGTGGGGATGTTACCGGTAATTTTATTAAGTTGGAAAATTGCGCGATCGCGCAATTCTTCAACAGAGTTAACGGTTAACAGTTAAAGGTTAAAATTATCCCTTTACAAATCAAGATGATTAATAAAAAATTAGCAATGTTTACCGGCACGACTGGCACAATCTCTTTCTTACTACTTACTATTTTTGTCACGTTTGGATGCCAAAAACAGGCGGCTAGTCCCCTCGAAACATTACAAAAAACTAAGCAATGTCCAGGATGCGATCTGAGTGCCGCTAAGTTAAGCAACCTTGATTTAACAAGCGCTAATCTCAATGGTGCTAAGTTGGAAGGTGCTGTGCTAGAAAAGGTCAAACTTAATGAAGCCTTACTCGATAGCGTCAATCTCAAAGGTGCAAATTTAAAAGCTGCTTCTCTGGAAAAAGCAGGTTTATTTGGGGCAGATCTCACAAATGCTGATTTGAGTAATGCAAATCTCAAGGGGGCTTTTTTGCGAGGCGCCAAACTGAATAATGCCAATCTTAGTAACGCCGATTTAAGTGAAACTGACTTAAATAGTGCTGATTTGACAGGGGCAAACCTGAAAGGGGCAAACCTGAAAGGGGCTATAATGCCGGATGGTACAATTAAAAATTAAAAATTAAAGTTGGTTGAATTCGGCGGTTTCAACCGCCGAATCACAAAGAGTAGCTTCTTGTTCAAAAAGCCTCTATTTCCAGCCGGCGCGATCGGCAATCTTTAAAGCGTCGGCGTTATTTTTCCCAAACACATCAGGGTTGAGAGGATCAGATTTGAATGTACCAAAACTGGCAACTGCAGGATCGATCGCCACACCTGAAATCACAGGGTATTCGTTATTACTCCTAGCAAAAATTTGTTGGGCTTCGGCACTGGCTAAGTGTTCCAAGAATTTGGTCGCGCCTGCTTTGTTACGGGAGGTTTTGACTACACCCCCACCACTAATGTTGACGTGGGTACCGCGATCGCGCTGGTTGGGGAAAAATACACCTACTTTCGCCGCGATCGCCTGTTCTGCGGGATCTTTCGATTTCATTAAGCGAGCTACATAATAGGTATTAACAATGGCAATATCGCCTACCCCATCAGCAACCGCCTTGATTTGCGCTGTATCATTTCCCTCTGGAGGACGCGCAAAATTAGCCACCAATCCTCGCGCCCAAGCTTCTGTTTTTTGAGCTCCATGAACGGCTAGCATAGCCCCAACAAGAGACTGATTATAGATATTAGTGGACGATCGCACTAAAACTTTGCCTTTCCACCGAGGTTCTGTCAGCGCCTCATAGGTTGACAACTGGGCAGGGTTCACCTTGCTTTTGTTATAAACAATCACCCGTGCCCGGCGCGATAGACCAAACCAGAAACCTTGAGGATCTCGCAAACTTGCTGGAATTGCCGATGTCAGGACTGTTGAAGAAACAGGTTGCAGAATACCTGCTTGTTTTGCCCGCCACAAACGCCCACCATCCACCGTGATGAAAACATCAGCGGGGCTATTTGCACCTTCACTTTTGATCCGTTCAATTAGTTGGTCAGCATCCGCTTCAACGAGGTTAACCTTGATGCCAGTTTTTTTGGTGAAGCTTTGGTACAACTGATTATCAGTGTCGTAGTGACGTGCTGAATAAAGGTTGAGAGTGCCGGTTTGGGCTGCGACAGGGGCTTTTTTGCTTAGTTCCCCCACTGCCACGACAGCCATTGCTGTACCGCTGGCAAGAAAAATACGCCGAGAAATGCTCATTGTTCTATAATAATAGATTTTTTCATCTGGTAATTGACACGATGGTGTATCTACAGCCATCTATAGTCATTGCTTTACTATATTAATGCAAGTAATTCTTATTTGATGATCGAGAGCGTAATTATTTTAGGGCTGACGCACTGCTGGTCAGAAATCCGGTCTCGACTTCGCTCAACCGGCAATTTTTTTCCGAAAAGATTTTGTTATAGCCCGCAGATTAGGTAAAAAATTTGGCGTTGCTCAATTTGAGGATGATTATTGTAGGGTGTCCCGCCTGCTGTGAAAATACACGCCTTCGGGCGAACAGATCCCATCCCACAAAAAAATCCCCATCATCCCGCTATTATGCAACGTCAAAAAATTTGCTTATGAAGGTCTTGATGCGTCTAGGACTGTATTTATGACAGAGATTTTTGCTGACTAGGTATCACAACACTTGTTGGCAATAGACATCTCCAAAAACTCCCAAGCCCTATTCTCCGTAGCTTTCTGACTGTCTGCCCTCAAAGGGCAGACAGTGCTTTTACTAATTGCGACCGACAACAACTTCCAGAGGTTTTATTAGATTTGGCCCATAGGTAAATTTAAAAAGATTCCTTAAACAACCTCGCACTCCCAAAAAAAAAGCAACAGCCATCTCCCAAGCGATTCGCGTCACCGCCATGTATCAACTGCCCGAATTCTCGACCAGGCTCAAGAGCCACCAAGACGCCGGCTAGCAGTGCACACCCTACAGTTAGTAAGTTGCACACTGCCATCCTACGGATTATTTGTGTCTAATTAGCTCGTAAATTTCCACATAGTCTTTAGCTGGATATTTCCACGAATTGTCACAATTCATGCCTTGAAGCATGAGTTTTTCAAATTCATCATGATAGTCATACCACAATCCGATCGCCCGATCGAGCGCCGACTCTAAAGCCGAGTAGTCTGTTTGGTAAAACACGTAACCGTTGCGTTCTTCCGGGAGGTGGCGGGTGTCGTAATCTCGATCGAACACAGTATTCACCAAACCGCCCACTCCCCGCACCACAGGAACAGTACCGTACCTCAACCCGATCATCTGAGTCAGCCCGCAGGGTTCGTAATTGCTGGGAACCACAATCATATCCCCCCCGGCGTAAATTAAGTGCGACAGTTCCTCATTAAAACCTAGTTCTAAATGGCAGTCGGGATTGTCATTTAAAAACTGTTTCTCGTGCTGGAAATGCGCGTTAATTCCCGCTTCCGTCGCGGAACCCAAAAGAACGAATTGCGCTCCCTTACTCAGAGAGTAATAAATTGCATGGTGGACGAGATGAACACCTTTTTGGTCGTCCAAACGACCGATAAAGGTAATAATAGGCTTGTCAGCATCGCGCAGTAACAGCCGATCGCGCAAAGCTTTTTTAGTTTTGGCTTTTCCTGCCAAATCATCCTTAGTGTAGTGGTGCGGAATGTAGCGATCGGTCTCGGGATTCCACACATCGTAATCAATGCCGTTGAGCACCCCGCGAAACTTCTCTTGATACAAGTGCAAAGTGTGACCCAAACCGTAGCCGAACTCGCCGAGGTGAGCTTCCCAAGCGTGGTGTGGCGAAACCGTGGTGACAAAGTTCGAGTAAACAATGCCGCCTTTCATAAAGTTGATAGCAAAAGGGTTAAAGTTATCTCGGAGGCGATCGTACTCAAAATAATAATCCGGTCTGTGCAAACCCGTTGCTTGCAAAATATCGCTACCTCCCATGCCTTGATGTTTGAAATTGTGAATGGTATAGCAGACTCGCTGATATTCCATCCAATTGTATTTGTATATTTCAAAAAGCATGACTGGAACCAAACCAGTTTGCCAATCGTGACAGTGAATCACATCGGGACGCTTGTTGCTTCTGAGCAAAAATTCCAAAGCGGCTTTGCTGAAAAATGCAAACCGCATATTGTCGTCATTGCACCCGTAATAACAGCCGCGATTAAAAAAGTTATCTTGAGAGCGAGGTTCGATGAAAAAACACAACTGCCCGTGTACCCACCCGCACAAGACATCGCAGAGGATTTCGCCGCCGTACCAGGGCACAGCCAGATCCCGGTAGGCCTCGTGAAGTCCCCAAATGTGGTCGTACCTCATGCAGTCGTACTTGGGTAGAATAACCTCGACGCAGTGGCCGGAATTCTCTAACTCCCGACTCAAACCGTAAACTACGTCGCCCAAACCTCCTGCTTTGATGACGGGGGCGCACTCCGAGGCAATTTGTACTATGTACATTTTTTTTTCTCGCTCCTGGATGAATAAAAAAATATTTTCTTAACTTGACAAAGTATAGGAGTTCTCGGCAAATAAGCAAGTAGGCCATTGGGAATACACGGAAATACGCACAGCTAGCGGATGTTGGCGCAGATTCGGGCGATCGGTGATATCGTTTCGGCTCATATCTGAATTATTTCAACCGCAGAGGAGGCAGAGAACCCATCCGTGAGTTCAATCTAAAATCGATTTAATACCCCATTAGCTGGCATTTGTCAACTAAATATTTTTAAAATTTTTTGCCTAATTTGCGCGAAATTTTCTCGAACGATGCTGATAACTGATTTGCAGACAGCACCTGTTCGGCTGCAAAACATCAACTCAGAGATTCTACCTTGGAAATGCAACCAGCAAATGCCGCTGCAAGACTTCTGGCTCGAACAAATGCAGCAGCAAGCTAGAGATGCTTTTCCGCTAATTCCAGAAGACTAAGCAGCAATTCAACTTATAAATAATGTTGTGAAAAAAAAATTAAATATCAGATTCAATGTGTGGTGGATTTGTTGGACAATAAGTGGTGAATTAGAGGATGAGGATTTCCTGGATGAGTTGAAGGACTCACACGCAGAGTTAGACGATGACGACGAGGAGTAGTCCAATTCATCACGGTTAGGGTTTTATACCTTCAAATTAAACTGTAAAATCAGAAAATCTTACTCTACTTTTTTGAGCTATCGCAGTATTCTTTTGCATCAATATAGGTTTTGATGTTCTTGATAATATCCTCAAGGAAGCAAATTACCTCGTTCTTAATCCTCTTCAAATCACTAATATTGTAGTTACGACCACATTCAGAAAATGTTAGATCACCATGCGCCAACAAGTTACGCTGATTTTTCACAGTAAGTAAATCTGAGCCTCCCCGTTTAGCTTTTTTAGTCATCTCCGAAAAGCCGTAGGTTCTAGCAAGTTCTCGAATTTTTTGAGCATCAAGGTTTCCAGAAATAGGAATTGACTTAGGATCTAGTTTCATTGCAGCATCATTAAGAGCATCAGCTAATAATTCTTCGATTGCCTGCACAAAATTGCCAGAGTTAGAGTCTCGAAGCTGCTTATACTTATAACTAATTAAAATCTTTTGTATCTCAGTTCTTGTTAACTTATATGACAATCCATCTCGCTCCATTGAGTCATATATCTCTTGAATTGATTTTTTAATAATCGCCTCAGTCAAGTTATAAAGTATCAGGAAAAAATTTGCTTTTAATATTTTCTGAACCTCGACATCTATAGGTTTAATTACATCACTTTTAGTTGAGCATAGATGAATATCTGTACTTAGAACAGTAGATAGAAAGTCGAAGTATAGATTTACTTCCTTCACACGCTCTTTGAACTCCTTCAAAATCTTTTTCATATCGTGTTTAGCAAAGAATCTCTTACAAACTCTACTCTATCTTTTAGCCGAGTACTGGAATTACTAGCATGAGTTGTTGTGTGATAGTTAAACTGCTTAGAATCTAGCCAATCCATACTTACAGGTACTAAAGCCGGATTGACTTTAATAGCAAGATTGACACCAACGGAAATAGCTTCAAATCTAACTCTGGGAGTACTTTTCGCACGTGGAACTTTGCGGAAACCATAAGGGAAATACTTCTCAACAAAATCCACCATTCTTAGGAAATCATGTCTGTACTCCTCTTTGCTAAAACCTGTATCTTTATCGCGCATATACGCATCCAAGAACTCTTTGACTTCATGCTTAAATAGCAAGTAACGTTCGGAGTAAGCAAAAAAGCGTAGCACAAGCTCTTCTCGCTCTTGTCTATCTTCACGAGCCTTACTTAAAGGACACATAGCAACTAATCTTGGATTAGCTGCACATTCCTCTACAAAGTCATAAAAGGGACCCTGATAGGCTCCTTTGCGAACCTCCATATCTTTGAGAATATCACTGCCTGTATTAATACGTTCAAAAGTCTCCTTTTTGACAGATTCAACAGCCTTTTCACCCAGCACAATTACTCGAATTGGTTGATTTTTGAAGCGTCTTTGTTGAGAAAGAGGGAGGTCATCAAAGGTAAATCCATTGAGAGTATTAAGCCGTTTAAGCTTTTCCAGAATTAGCCTATTATCTAGGAAACTGTCTAAAGTCTGGATTCTTTGTGAACCATCTACCACTTCTAACCTTCCATCTTGCATATCAGCGAGAATCATGAATGGAAGAGGTAAACCGAGCAAAATAGACTCTATAAACTTCGCTTGGCGTTCAATGCTCCATACGAACTTTCTTTGGTAAGCTGGAAGGTAAATATCTCTACTACTATCTTGTAGATCATCGGGATTGTAAGGGCGTATAAATTTTTGAACTAAACTTCCTACTAATGGTTCTCGAGTATCATAGTCTACAACTTTTCTTTCTTTCTGAATTTGCTTCTCAGCTAATTCTTTCATCTCCTCAGAAATTTGGCTGACAGGTTCGTTTAACTGCATCAGATCAATCCTCCTGAAAGGCTCCATGCTGAACAATAAAATCTATGATTAATGCGGATATTTTAGGGGGCACAGCATTGCCAATCATTTCATAGAGTGCACCTCTAGTAGGTACTGACGTGAAGTCGAAAAAATCCGGAAATCCCTGAATTCTCGCCGCTTCATGAGCAGTGATGACTCTTCTTCGTAAAGGGTGAACAAAGCGTCCTTGCCCCATTGAACCAAAACCACCCGTGATTGTAGGGGCTGGTTTATCCCAGTGAAGCCGACCGTACACAGCTCTATACTTGTGTTTCTTGGTTCGGTGACAGGGTGGTCTTTCCGAATCAGGCAAGTCATACAAATCGTTATCAAACAAGTAGTTAACTCTGTTTATATTCTCTTCACTCATTTGAGAAGGTGTATAGAAAATACCACTCTTGTCTTTATCTTCATCCAGCAAATCGTTTATAGAATCAGATAGGGGAGGTGCAATAGAGGTTTCAAATAATTTTACTAAAGAGTCTTGAGAAAACTTCATATCCTTTACGGCCAGAAGTATATGCCTCTTGCGTATTTGAGGAATCCCAATATTTGAGGCTTTTACGAAGAACTGCGCTACTGTATAACCCAGCCTTTCCAACATGAATTGGCTTTTATTTATTACTTGGCTTTTATCGTGAATAACAGTAGCAACGTTTTCGATAATCACCACCTTGGGCTTAACTAACTCTACAAATCTGACAACCTTCAAATAAAGCAGGTTTCTGGGATCATTGCCCCGCGTCCAGTTATTAAGGTTAGAGTTCCCCTGACATGGCGGGCCAGCGACAAGAATATCAACTTTGCTAAGAGATTTTATCAAATCTTTCTCACAACCTTGTGCAGACTCCTCTAAACTACCTGATAGAAGTCGTCCAATATCGGACTCACGAACGATATCATCAGCTAACCCGAAGTTAGTTCTGTATATTTCTAGAGCATGAGGGTTTTTATCAATCGCTAGCTTAATGCTTCCGGCTATCTGATTACAACGTAAAGCTTCCATTACCCCCAGAGTCAACCCACCACACCCGCAGAACAAATCAACGACATTCACTTCGTGGGACGCTTCAAATCGATAATTGCTCGGTTCTTTAGACAATAGCCAGTTTTTATCGCATAAAGTTCTCCTTAATACTGATTTTTTGGGCATCTGAGTCATGCTTTTCAAAAGGCTGAATTCTACTTAACGGTCGTATCTTGGTTAATCATATCACTGCTGGCGGACAGTGCGATCACTGTTTTCTGACCCGTATCGACCGCGCGAACGCTAAACTCTGCGGGCTGTATTCGAGCGCCCCCTGGCATCGCCCCACACAGCGGTAAGCATTGCCCAGATATCGCCAGAAATTGGCTTCCCCAGAGCGATAGCCGCGATTTCCTGCTGCATATCTAATGACTGCTGGTAATATTCGATCACCTGCAAGTAATGCCCCCAAATTGCTGCAACTCGATGGCAAATTCCGCAAACAAAATTTAACTCATTTTATCGCCTCTGTCAACTCAATCTTTTGAGGCAAATCGCCAGTTGTCTCGTCTAGTTCGGAATTTCTATCAAATAACTCACTCAAAGCTTTTTCTCCAGCAAAATCTCCATTACTGACCAACTTCTCTACCTCCACCGAAGCCTCACTCAAGAATTAAATTTCCTACCCTTTCCCTAGTACAGCCACAATTACCATCATAGCTTCGTCCCGGTGATGTGGCAAAGTGTAATCGCTCTCCTGTTTTTCCAGGTTTTGCAACAATCAAACTAATTTGTCAAATTCATTCCTTTTCATCGAGCGAATCTTCTGTCGCTGTCAATAACTCAACCCAAATCCATAGCATCATTTTCACATACTAATAATTTACCTTTCCCCTGATAATACCAAACATAACCCTCTCCACCCCCTTTGCCAAAATGACCTAATTTTCGATAATCTTCTTCAATCCCCTTGGTAAATCCTTTAACCAAATCGCAATCAGCTATCAAAGTTTCACCTTGTTTGAGTTCGACAACCTTAGCCGGTGAACTTGTACCTGCTAAAACAGTAGCTTTTTGCTCGCGCAAAGCTGTAACAGCAATTCTCCACCTACCGTCATTAGAAGCAGCCACTTGTCGGAATTTCAGTTTTTTAGCACCGATAACTACATTGTCCGAACAAAACTGAAATATACCGTCATCAAACTCCCACTGCTCCGCATCCGAAAGCTCTATCGGCGTATAATGCAGGAAATGGCCTTTTTGTCTCGGTTCCAGTTTCACCGTACCAGTCCCTTGATATACGGGAGCGTTGTAGTCCATTTCCGTTGTCAAAGATACCCACATATCTTTCAAACGGTTATCCGTTTTATAAACACCGGAAGTTAATTTCCCCATACACCAATGCAGCGCACCTTTTTGAATTATCACTCCAGAATTGTTCAAGTTAATTTCTACTTGCTGAACCAACGGAATATTCTTAGTAGGATGGTAAAACTTATTGGTTTCAGGATTGATGTTATTTTGGATGTACCACAAATCCGTTGGTTCCAAAACCTTGATTTCGTATTTCATAATTTCCCTCGCTTATTTACTTGAAATGTGTTAAACATTTGACCCGTGATTTGGGGCTTCCAAGCTGCCGGACTTATCTTGTGAAATTTATCTTTTGCAGACATCCTCTGCTACTGTTAAAGTATCTAGCTATCTTAGCAATAGCAGACAACGCCCCTCCACAATTGTTGAGAAAAATTTATGCCTGCGATCGCACAATCTCCCAATTTACCGATTTTACAAGAAATCAACTCAGGATTGCCCAATATTTGCGGCTCCGAAGCAGAAATCAGTGCCGCAGCCAATAGCAACGAACCAGTCTTTCTACCTGCCACAAACCTCCGCCTCGAAAACATTCAAGCCGGATTCGCCTGCGCCCTCCATATGCACCAACCGACAATTCCTGCAGGTGCAAACGGCGAACTGATCAGCAATCTCCAGAATATGTTTGAACATCCCAACCAAGGAGATAACCACAATGCGGGAGTGTTTGCTTGGTGCTATTCTCGCATGGGGGAATTCATCCCACAACTGATTGCTGAAGGCTGCAACCCGCGAATTATGCTCGACTATTCGGGCAATTTATTGTGGGGATTGCGCCAAATGGGGCGGGACGATATCTTTGATAATCTCAAGCGGATTACCTGCGATCCTCAATATCAACCTCACGTAGAATGGCTGGGGACAATGTGGAGTCACGCCGTCATTCCCTCAACTCCCATTCCCGATATAAAACTTCAAATTCAAGCGTGGCAACATCATTTTGCCGCCATTTTTGGCATAGATGCCCTGAAGCGCGTTAAAGGTTTTTCGCCCCCAGAAATGCACTTTCCAAATCACCCAGATACACTGTACGAATACATCAAAGCTTTGAAAGAATGCGGCTACCGCTGGCTGATGGTGCAGGAACATTCTGTAGAAAATCCCGACGGTTCGGGATTGTCGCAAGACCAAAAATATATTCCCAACCGTTTAGTTGCCCGCAATTCTCACGGCGAAACAATCAGTATCACTGCTTTGATTAAAACCCAAGGTTCGGATACGAAATTGGTCGGTCAAATGCAGCCGTATTACGAAGCGAAAGGACGCAATAAACAGCAAATTGGCAATATTACAATTCCTTCTTTAGTCACTCAGATTGCCGACGGCGAAAATGGCGGCGTGATGATGAATGAATTTCCCAGCGCCTTTGTCAAAGCTTGGCACGAAAACCGCGAACAAGGCGGGGGAAAATCCGGCGTTGTTGGTTTAAACGGCACTGAATATTTGGAGATAATTGAAGCGGCGGGGGTTAATCCTGAAGATTATCCTGTTTGTCAGGGAATTAACCAGCACAAAATCTGGCACCTAGTCGATCCTGATAATGCGACGCCGGAAAAAGTGGAAAGTGCGATCGCCCAACTCAAGCAAACCGACCATAATTTTCACATGGATGGTGCTTCTTGGACTAACGATTTGAGTTGGGTGAAAGGCTACGAAAATGTCTTGGAACCGATGAATCTACTCAGCGCTGCATTTCACAAAAAATACGACCCGCTGGTGCAGCAAGATGCTTCAGTTACCAAGCAGTTTGAATACCAGCAAGCTTTGCTTTACAACTTGCTGCTACAAACAAGCTGTTTCCGCTATTGGGGACAGGGAACTTGGACTGATTACGCGCGCGAACTTTACAACCGCGGCGCTGCTTTAATGAAGTAGCAGAATTTATTGTAGGGTGCCCGGGAAACAAACTGTTTGAGCCTCCTCAAATATCAGCGCTGACGCACCCTACATCTAGAAAACTTTATTGATAAAGAGAGGACTAAAGTCCTCACTACAAACACAGACTTACCAATTACTGTCTACATTTCCTGCATCAGCCGCAAATAGTTTTGCCGCATCTGCGTCATATTTTCCATCATTCTATTAGCCATATCTTTCTCAACATCGCTCATTTGTTGCCAAAATAAAGCCGATCGCCTCGCCATAATTGCCTCTTCCCACAGCATCTCCAAAAGTTGCGCCGCCATTGGGTTTTCAGCATCGATAATCCCGCACAATTGCTCGAAGGCCCGGTTGGCTTCGGTGTGAGTGCTAACATCCTGAACCAGGCTTAGGCATTTTTTGAGTTGTACGATCGGATTTTCAGAAGAGTAAGCCATAATTTCACTGAGATAAGCGACAAAATTTACACTGATACCTTTGACATTACTAGAGTTGTGACACAGCGGTAGAGTTCCCTACATACCACCGCCAAGGCAAATCAATTCCTTGAGAAATCCCGATCCGCGTAGTTTGCACAAAATTTATTGTACCCTCCTCCACAGCTTGCTGAAAGTTCTCGCTCCGGTGTTCCAACCGCAGCGCTTGGCCTGCACCCAAGGGAAAACCGCTTAAAGTTCGATCGATATCCAGTACCTTACACAGTTTCCCAGGCCCGGCGGCGAGGCGCGATCGCTTCTTATCGGGAATTCCAGCGAATTGTTGGGGAACCGCATCTAGCTGCAAAGCTCGAACCAGCACAGCACTAGCAACTCCCTCTGCATCCGTCACCACGTTAAAACAGTGATACATCCCGTAGATTAAGTAAACGTAGCTCATACCCGCAGGCCCGAACATCACCTCATTGCGAGAAGTTCGCTGTCGGTAAGCATGACAAGCGGGGTCTCCTGGGCCGTAAGCTTCGGTTTCGACAATAATTCCCCGAATCGTCTCGCCGTCAGGAAACTGCCGCACCAGAGTACAGCCCAGCAAATCTGGCGCTACGCTGGTAGATGGCCGCGCCAGCCAAAAAGATTCTACAATCTGAGTATTTGCACTCACTCAACAACAGCAGGTAAATTATGGACGTTAAGTTAGTTTTAGCAGTCTTGACAGCAGTTTTCACGGTTTGCTGTCTGTTCTTCGGTACAAAAAACGGATTCTACGATACTGACAAGTATCACGGTAACGGTTCTGCTCACTAATTTTAGGCGTGCAGTTCATTTCTTAAAAAACCGCTGCCTGTTTGTCAGGCGGCGGTTTTCTTTCGATTTAATAGATATAAACAGTATTTGCTGGCCTTACTAAGGATGAATTGTGCCATCTGGCATTTTAGCTTCTTGCAAGCTAGCATTCGAGAAGTCAGCGCATCCCATGAGGTTGAAACGCATGGTCGATCCTCGATCCGTTGCTTTCATATTGAAACCAACTACTGCATTTTTTGGGTTATTCTGTTCGGGAACAGCGGTGACATTAAAATCCATATTTGCTTCTTTTTCATTAGCCTCAAGGTTAAAAGTGATGCCAGCACAGCCCAAATCCGCTCCCGTCAGGTTGGCTCTATTTAAGTTGGCATTTTTGAGGTTGGCATTAGCCAATTTGGCTCCTGATAAGTTAGCACCTTCTAGGTTGGCTCCCTGCAAGTTGACTCCTTGCAAGTCTAATCCTTTTAGGTTGGCATTGCTGAAATTGCATTCGGGACACTGTTTGGTTTGCAGCAATTCCTTGACTTGGTTTTGTTGATTTGAAAAAGTTAGATATTTTACCGCAGTAAATACAACTGCGATGGACAATCCAGCAGTAAATAAATTATTTAATTTCATAAATATCCGAAAAGCTTCGGGGGCTTTCTCTGGCTGTTAATAGATTTCTACAATAGTGCGATCGACCTCTCCAGAATTTCCCCAACAAAATTGTCGGCATCTGAGTCAAGCACTCCGGCGCAATTAAACACCGCCGGACTTATACATCCCGCCTTTTTTCCCTCGCCCGTGCTGCTTTGAGTTTCGGACTCCCCGCGTCCGTCTGCTTCACTTTGCTGTGAGCAGTCCACAAACAGAATTTATTCTTACCCGAAGGCGCGCATTTGCATATACCTCCAGACTGAAATAAAAGAAACTTTATTTATATCCCTGGAATGAGCTAATTTTCGAGAGACTTGAGGATGATTGAATACAAAGGCAATACCGTACCTGCGCTGTTAAGTTCTCAGCAACTACTTTTGTCAAAATTGCTTTGAGAAATTAATTTACTCTAAAAACTGTTGGCAGCAGCTCAGGTTCCTCAACCTCGCCAGAACACACCCTACCTGTAATCCCGACAATTCGGAGCGGCAATGAACACAATCAAACCCGAACCCAAAAGATCGCGCTTCATGGCTCTGCTGCTGACAACGCTGCTGACCTTTCCCTTTGTGAGTGCTTGCGGTTCTAGCGAGCAAAATTCCGCTCCTCCGCCTCCTGTTGATAACACTCGCGCTGGAGGAGTGCAAACTAATCGTGCCTCCACTCCTTCGCCACAAGCAAAAAAAGGACTGAACAATGCTCAAAAAGTAGGGATTACTTTAGCAGGAGCAGCCGCCCTTTACTACATCTACAATCAGTACAAAAATAAACAAGAAAAGGGGCCGCAGGGAAAACATTACCTTTCCAAAAACGGTCGCGTTTACTACCGTGATGCCCAGAATCGCGCGGTCTGGGTAACGCCCCCGCCTGAAGGAATTAAAGTTCCGGAGTCCGAGGCAGCGCGTTACCGCGAATTCCAGGGGTACAACAACCAAAATACCGGTCGAGACCTTACTACCTTGCCGGAAGCTACAAGTCCTGTTCCCGCACAGTAGTCTAAGCATTTGAGATTTTAGATTGCAGGTTCCGTGAGTTTCCATTAAATCTGGGATTCCCAATCTAAAACAGTCGTTTTTCAACACATAAAAAAGAGGAACTTTATCATGGTAGACGGATTTTTGCGGAAGTTAAAAGATGCGATCGTCGGACCAGACGGCGAGCAAGTCGATCCTGACGGCTATTACGAAGATGCCTCAAATCCCGGAGAGTACGGCAACGTGACTCCAGCCAGCCAAGACCCCTACGGCGACCCGGCTGAGTACGGAGAGTACGGCAACGTGACTCCAGCCAGCCAAGACCCCTACGGCGACCCGGCTGAGTACGGAGAGTACGGCAACCTGACCCCGGCCAGCCAAGACCCCTACGGCGACCCCGCAGACGACGCCGGTACCGACTACGCACAGTTCGGCAACGTGACTCCGGCCAGCGAAGACCCCTACGGCGACCCTGCAGACTACGTAGCGGATGCTGGAATGTTCGGCAATGTCGTCCCCGCGAGCGAAGATCCCTACGGCGACCCGGCGGATGAAGAAGGCTTTAGTTAACTCAGTTGGCTAGAAAAATTACCTGGTAAGCAACAGCACCCCTGCGGGGGTGTTTTTTTTGCCAGTTGTTTTTGCTAGTTCTCAAAAACGGAGAGGGTGGGATTTGAACCCACGGAACCTTGCGGTTCACCTGATTTCAAGTCAGGCGCATTCGACCACTCTGCCACCTCTCCGGGCGCATTCATTTTATCATACCAGCAATTGTCTCTAACTACAAATAGCCGCAGATTCACCGCCCCGATAAAGAATTTGTTCTAAGGCCACCGCGAAATCTGCCCCCAGCCAAACCAGAGACACTTCGGACACTGCTCCATTTTCCAGCAGGACGATCGAGAAATTCCGCAATTTCGAGCAGTCTTTCTCCACAATTCGCGGTACGCTGGCGGCATTCAAATAAACTGTACCCTCCGCACTCACCTCCAGCGACTTCCGCAACTCCTGCTTCGTGTGCCGCAGTTTGTGGTGCATATGACCAAAAGTTACCAGCGGTATGTGCTTTCCTGTGGTACGAGTTCGATCGATCGCCTCCGCAAAATCCGGGTCGCCCCAATCCCCTCCCAGCGGCTTCCAATCTCGCCCGCAGGGGTCTTCAGGAGCCTCTCCCAACCCGGTCGGACCCGTGTGACCCAAAAAAATCACATTTTCGCAGTGCGCCTCCGCCGCAGCTTCTGCAATGCGTCGCGCTGATTCTTCAAAACTCTCTACCCCAAACCACTCCGAGTAAAAATCCCCGTACTTCCACTCCGATCCCCCCCAAGTAAAGGGGCGGCTTCCCACCACAGTTACGCCCAATTCTGGAAAATCACGCTTCCGGTAACCGACGTGAGCTTCTCCCATTAAATCTAACTGCTGTTTTACCCAATTTTCTTGAGTGCGATCGTAAGGGCACTGACTGCGGCCCCACTCTGTCGCCGTGTACCAAGCGTCGTGGTTCCCAAAAACCGCTGCTTTCGGAATGTCCAATTGGGCGATCGCCCGCACCACCTCCACCGACTCATTGCCAAAATCCCCCACAAACAGCACCAAATCAACGCCCATATGCTTCAGGGCCTCGCCGTCTTCCGGTTCCCAGCGATCATGAACGTCCCCCACCACCGCAATTTTGATAGATTTAGCTTTATTCATTTCATTTGTTATGTGCGATCGATCCCTAGCCCCTTCTTACTCAGCATAAGAAACAGCGACCAATTTTTGCACTCTCCCGCAGCATATTTTGGATTTTAGATTGGAGATTTTAGATGGGCTCCACTGAACAGCCAGCACTTTTTGGTGAATTCAACTATAATTCAAAATACACTTTAGCTGTCTTCGCCACCTTCCCCGGAATATTCTAACTGTGTTTACCACCGCACCTGCTCCGAACTTTACTCAAACCCGACTGCCCAACGACTTGTTTGCAGCAATTAACGCCCTCAAACAAGAGTTGAACGCCGTCATTCTCGCCCACTATTACCAAGACTCCGACATTCAAGACATCGCAGACTTCATTGGCGACTCCCTAGAACTTGCCCGCAAAGCCGCCAACACCAGCGCCGATGTCATAGTTTTTGCCGGAGTTCATTTCATGGCCGAAACCGCAAAAATTCTCAATCCTGACAAATTAGTATTGTTGCCAGACTTAAATGCTGGGTGTTCCCTCGCCGACAGTTGCCCTCCCGAAGCCTTTGCAGCTTTCAAAGCCGATCGACCAGGACATTTAGTAATTTCCTACATTAATTGTAGCGCCGCCATTAAGGCAATGAGCGATATAATTTGCACCAGTTCTAACGCTGTTAAAATTGTCAACCAAATTCCCAAAAATCAGCCGATAATTTTTGGGCCCGATCGCAATCTCGGCCGCTACGTCATGGAGCAAACCGGTAGAAACATGGAGATTTGGCAAGGAGCCTGCATCGTCCACGAAAACTTCTCAGAAAAAAAGATAGTTCAACTCAAAATCGAAAATCCCGAAGCCGAAATAATTGCTCACCCAGAATGCGAACCTCCTGTGCTGCGCCACGCCAATTACATAGGCTCCACCACTGCTTTGCTCAAATATTCTCAAACCTCTTCCAGCCAAGCTTTTATTGTCGCGACTGAACCGGGAATCATTCACCAAATGGAAAAGCAAGCTCCGCACAAACGATTCATTCCCGCTCCTTCAACCAATAATAACTGTGCTTGCAACGAATGCCCGCACATGAGATTAAATACCTTGGAAAAATTGTATCTCTCCCTCAAAAATCAAACCCCCGAAATTACCATGCCGCTAGATATTCAACTAGCAGCCTTGCAGCCGATCGAGCGAATGTTAGAAATGAGCTAACCGCTGGCTATTTTTAAGTAAATTTATTGTGTGGTGGGTTGGGCGCGGTGATCCAATTAAGTCATTGTCTAACCCACCAACATCGATCGGCAATCTGTGAATCAGTTGTCCGCTCCTTCTCTTCTCTGGCTATGCGCCTCTGGGGTTTCAGCCTTTAAAACTCATGAACAACTATAAATGATGTCCGAAAAACTGATTGTTTTCACCCGCTATCCCGAACCGGGAACAACCAAAACTCGACTTATTCCGGTGCTGGGAAAAACAGGCGCTGCCAACCTTCACCGCTTGATGGCCCAACGGACGATCGCCTGCGCTCTCTCTCTCGAAAAATCCCGCCGATTATCGGTAGAAATTCACCGATCCGGCGGCAGCCAACAACTGATGCAAGACTGGTTGGGAAGTGATATTATTTGTGAAAACCAAATAGACGGCGATTTGGGCGCAAGAATGACAGCAGCATTTGAAAAATCTTTTAATTCAGGGGCGGAAAAAACTGCAATAATCGGTACAGATTGTCCTGATTTGAAGGCAGAAATCATGGCACAAGCTTTTGAGAAACTGAGCCAGCATGATTTAGTTTTGGGCCCCGCAAAAGACGGAGGTTATTATCTGATAGGGTTGCGGCGATCGATACCGGAATTGTTCGGTGGCATTCACTGGGGAACCAGTGAAGTATTGGCTTGTACGCGGGCGATCGCCCAAAAGCTAGACCTCAATATTGCTTATCTTCCCACTCTTACAGATATTGATCTACCAGAAGACCTCCTCGGTTTAGATATTAATATGTTGAAATAACTAAAGTCTATTTAAGATTTCTAAATTATTAAAAACTATTATATGTTTTTTGATAAAAATGCTTGATTGTAAAACCACAACGTCATAATATAGTAATTGTATTTGTCTAACCAAATGCTGAATATCAGTAGTGGTTAGACAGCGCTTGGGACAATAGTCCCAGGCGCGAGAAAAAGTTAAAAATTAGCAAATAAATTAGCAACTAACAGCTCTGCTTTGTACGAAACCCGTCCTGGCAGATAAAAGCCCAATATAGGCGCGGGCCCGGCGTAAAAAATTAGCAACTAACAGCTCTGTTTTGTAAAAAACTCGCCCTCCCATCTTAAGGCCCCATGTAGGGGCGATCGCGGCGTAAAAAATTGGCTCTCATAACAGATAAGCTTTGTACAAAACCCGCCCTCTCTCACGGGGTGCTTAATTCTGTATGTCGCCAGAAAATCTCACTCTCAAAATTTCCATTATCATTCCAGTCTTAAACGAAGCACCTACAATTGCCCGAGTCATCTCCACCGCCCTTGAGGCCAAAAATGTCGAAATAATTGTCGCCGACGGCGGCAGCAGCGACGGTACAGCAGATATAGCAAAATCTTTGGGCGTGCGAGTTATCTCCACCGCCCCAGGCCGCGCCACCCAAATGAATGCAGGTGCTGCTGCTGCTACTGGAGATATCCTGCTGTTTCTCCACGCAGACACTCTTTTGCCTCGCGGGTACGACGATAGCGCGCGTCGGGCACTAGCTAACCCGTCTGCTGTAGCAGGCGCCTTTGAACTCAAGATTGACGCCTGCAGGCTCAGCCTCCGGCTGGTAGAAAAGGGGGTAAACTGGCGATCGAACTTTTTGGAAATGCCCTACGGCGACCAAGCTATTTTCCTCCACGCAGTTACCTTTGACAAAATCGGCGGTTTTCCCGACTTACCCCTCATGGAAGACTTTGAATTCGTGCGCCAATTGAAAAAACAAGGCCGCATTGAAATAGTACCCCAGCCAGTGCTGACCTCCGCCCGTCGCTGGCAGAAGCTTGGGGTCATCAAAACCACCGCCATTAATCAAATAGTAATCATCGCTTATTTCCTAGGAGTGTCGCCCGATCGACTCGCTTTCTGGTATAAGAGGCAAAAGAAAAATTCTTCCAAAAACTAAAGAATAGTGAACTTTTCTAAAGCTTGCTGCCAATTATGCAAATAGGAAACACCTCCCTGCGTAAAATATGACTTGAACGCCTCAACTTTATTAAACTGCGAGGACAAACAGAATATGCCCGATCCCAGAGATGCAGAGCTTATTAAACCCTTTAACGGCGACCCCTTCACGGGTCATCTAGCCACCCCCATCAGTGCTTCTGATTTCACAAAAGCATACCTTGGGAACTTGCCCATCTACCGCAAAGGACTCTCGCCCCTAGTTCGAGGTCTAGAAATCGGTTTGGCACACGGTTATTTCCTCATCGGCCCCCAAATCGTCTTCGGACCCCTGCGGGATTATGGAGAAGCAGCTAATCTCGGCGGATTATATACAGCCCTCGTCTTAGTTCTGCTTGGCACAATAGGTCTGTCTCTTTACGGTTTAGTCTCTTTCAAACAAGACAACACCAGCTACCCTAGCGCTAATCCCATGACCCCCGAGGCCCTCAGAAATTCTGAAGGGTGGAGCCAGTATACCGCTGGTTTCTTCATTGGCGGGATGGGCGGCGTCTTTCTTGCCTACTTCTTACTCGAAAACTTTAATGGCCTCGATGCCATTTTCCGGGGTTTAGTCAATAATTAGACTCGACTCCCAAATATCCCTGTTGGAACACACTAACTTTAGTTTGGAGAATTTGATATGACAGGTTCCTACGCTGCTTCTTTCTTGCCTTGGATCATGATTCCGCTAATCACCTGGCTGATGCCGGTTGTGGTAATGGGTTTGTTGTTTATCTACATTGAAAGCGACGCCTGAGCCTTACCCCTAAAGTAAGACCTAAGTTGGAAAGCCGAAGTAAGACAATTGACGAACAATTGCTCTGAAATTTCTAGATAAATCTAGAGAAAATCAGCAAAAATTGTTTTGAGATTGCTGGCTATCCGAAAACTTAGTTTCTTTACCCCCATCCCCAGAATTTATCTGTGGAGCAATCTTTCAGTTTTCTTCCTTCAAAACTCGTAATTGCAAAAAAATCCTCTGTCGGCAGGCAGAGGATTTTTTTGCAAAGAAGACAAATCATCCGATCAGAGCACACAAATTGCCAAATTCTAAGCCACAATTGTTATGGAAACCTACTAATGAGGAGACAGCGATGCAATTTTCCCCCGCACGCCGCATCTTAGCTCCATTCCTGATCTCGGTACTACTGTTAGTGACCGCCTGCGGTCAAACTCAAGCCCCCTCCCGCTGGGACAAAGCCCAGCAGGAAAGCACCCAAAAACCTGCTAAAGCCAAGCAGACAACTGCTGACAAATCAAGTGCTAGTAATCAAAACCTGCCCAAGAAGGCAGTTGCAGGCGGTAAGTTAAATAAATATTTCCCCTCTTCTGGCGGTGGATTCGATCGCGTTTTTGCTCAAGAAAAATCCGGTTTTGCTGAAGCTAAGCTGAACAAAGGCGGTAAAAATGTCGCGGTTCTCTCGATTAACGACATCGCCGGCAACCCCAGCGCAGGTGCAAAATTTAAGCAAAGTACCAAGCAAATCAGTGGCTATCCCGCCGTTAATCAGGGTGCTAATGGTACCGCTGTTTTAGTGGCAAATCGCTATCAGGTGAAAGTTCAATCACGCACTACCTCTTTTACCGCTAGCGATCGCGAAGCTTGGCTGTCAAAATTTAACCTGGGCGGCCTCGCCCGCCTCAAGTAGCAATCTCTTTTGTCAAACTCCGCGCCCGACTCAAGTCTGGCGCTATCACCACTAAGTCTGCCACAATGAGACTGTGAAGTTTTGCAATCGGCCAAAAGTAATACCTTTGATTTTCGTTCCAGCATAAGGAGTTTTTTGTGAGCAAAACAGTCTTTGAATTAGTCGATCAACTGCCTCAAGACAACATGACTGTCAAAGCCCTGCGAGCGCTTGACTTTGTGGTTCCCGGCGAGTGGAACAATTTAGTTGGCTTTGAAAATACAATTCGCACCGTTACTGGCGAAACTGACGAAGAACTGATTCAGCAAATCGGCGAGCGCGCTATCTACCTCTTCAACGATAAATCAGAGGGCTACCAGCGCGCTCTTTGGCTCTACCAAACTATTGACAACGCCGACAAGGCTTTGGGCACTGCCGCCCTCGCTAATAAGGTTGCGGAAAATGTCTCGTTTTTGTCGTTCCTCGGCAATATCACTCCCAAGGCAGAAAAAGCTCAAACGATCGACCTTTCTTTGAAGTTAGTCACTGAGTTGCTCGCGTTTTGCCAAATCAACGGCATTCCCGGCGACAGCATCGGCGATTTTGCCGCATCCTTGGGTGACTACGGCGGCGAATCCCTGATGCGGATGGCTGCTTTGGTGTGTTTTGACGGTTTGATTCCTTTGGGGCCAGACTTTATCATGGCAACTCAGTCTTGGATTCAAAAGCTCTCTCCTAGCGATTTGCAGTCCAATCCGTCATTTAATGCGATCGGCGGCATGATTCCTGGGGGCTCTCCCGCAGGCCAACTCGGCTTTATCGGCGAAAGCTTTAACTCGGTTTCTGGCTGGATGAGCTCTTTTGTGGGCGATCGAGGTTTGACTCCCCAAAACGTACTCGGCAACTTGCAGAATTTTGTAGAAATTTCTGCTGACAAGGTGGACTACGTGGGCGCATTCCTCGATATGACTACCAACTACTACGAACATACTGGTGTTCAAACTCTCGCCCGCCGTTTGATTGAACGAGCTGTCGCTGAGATTTAGAATAACCAAAGGAGTTGTGATATTGGCAGGCGATCGCCCTCTGAGAGTGTTTTGAGTTCAAATTTTTTGGAAAGAGCAATTCTCTCTCGGTTGGTTTTCGATAAGCAGTGTGCGCGATCGCAAAAGTCGATCGCCCCCACCTGCACTCACAACTCCTTTTACCGATCACTTTTAAAAGGAAGCGTTAATGCCAGAAGAACCGCAAAACCCTACCGCTGGAGAATCGGAAACTCCCAGTGCTTCGATCGAGAACGCCCCGAGTTCCGACGAACCCGAGACAAGCGACTTTCCCAGCACTGACAAGCCTCAGCCGACTGCTAAAAAACCCGCAGCCAAGAAAGAACCGAAAAATCCTACCGCTGGCGAATCCGAAACTCCCAGTGCTGCGATCGAGAACCCCCCGAGTTCCGACGAACCCGAGACAACCGACTTACCCAGCACTGACAAGCCCCAGGCGGCGGCTAAAAAGCCTGCAGCCAAGGCCGAAGGCGACAAGCCCCCAGCTAAAGCTAAAAAGGAAAAAGCACCTGCTGTTGAAGACAAGCCCTTTGCGGAATTTATTCAACAAGATTATTTGCCCGCTTTGCAAACTGCTTTGACTAAGCAGGGCGTTAAGGATTTAGAGGTGAGTTTGGCCAAGCAAAAATTCCCAGTTGCGGGCATGAGTTCCGCCGGGGATTGCTGGCAGGTAATTGGGAAATTCCAAGAAGGTCAGCGCCAATTTAACCTATATTTTCCTCAAGAAAATATTCAAAGTCAAAGGGCGTTTTCCTGCGCTGAAAATAATACCAAAACTAGCACTTTAGAGCCTTTTTTGATAGATGAGCGCAAGGTAACACTAGACCTCATGGTGTTTGGTGTCGTCCAGCGGCTTAACGCTCAAAAATGGCTAAATCTTAATTAGTCAGTAGTCATTAGTCATTAGTTATTAGTCCTTAGTGGGTTTTCTTCCGGCACTTACTAATGAGTGTCAGGGCTGGTGAATTTGAATATAAATTTTACCCCTCGCCCAATCTCTATTTTTGCCCCGACTGACTCAGAAGTGAGAAGTCATAGCTAATGACTATGGACTAATGACTATTGACTAATGACAGATTTTCTTCGGATTTTGTCAAAAAATTGCGATCTTGCATTATCCCGTAAAGATTAACATCTGTTTCTAACAAACAAGCATGACCGCTGTTAGCCAGCAGCACCATTTCAGCATTGGGAATTACCTTGACTAAAAGCTTCGCTTCTACTAGGGAAGGCAGCAACCGATCGGCACCGCTAGCAATTACTAGCGTCGGCTGTTTGATGCCGCGCAACTGATTTTCGTCAACATTAAACGATCGCACTAACGCCAATCTCCACACAGACGTGTTTTGCGGTACCGCTTGCATCGCTTCTAGCAAAGCGCGGCGATCGTCGCGCCCAATCTTTCCTAATGATGCTAATATCGGCAATAAACCGATTACCGAGAGCGGATAAAGGTTGGCCGGCAGCCACTGAGTCAGGTACGAGCCCCACTGCACCCAAGGCTGCTGTCGAAACGAAGAAGCTGGATTGACTAAGATTAATCGATCGCACAATTGGGGAGCTTCTAACATAACTTTCATCGCTAAACACCCCCCAAATGACTCGCCGCACAGATAAACCGGCCGCTTCGGCTTTCCGGCTTGCTTTTCGGCTTCAATTAAGGCAATTGTTTCCCCAACCAGTACATCCCAACTAGGCCTATCGTCGGCAGGTAAAGTTAAGCAACGAATGTCGAAATGATTGGCTAATTTAGGAATTTGGGATCGCAGCAGCAAACCGCCCCCGTCCATACCGGGCAAAAATACAAATAAAGGGCGATCGGGTTTCGGGGGTTTCGGGGTTAGGAAACGAACCTTATTGTTAGCATTTGCCATGATTCAAGTCAATCGATTTTAGATTTTAGATTTTAGATTTTAGATTGGAAATCTGACACCAGTCCACAGTCAACAGTCAACAGCCAACAGTCAACAGTCAACAAACTTACAAACTTACAAACAACCTCGTTGGAGTAATTCTGCAATTTCGCCCTGACAGTGGTCTGTGAGTTCAGCCACAACTGCTTTGGCTTTTTTGCCTTGATATTGCTGCTGTCTCTCTACAGTAATCCAGTAAGGCTGGCCGATTAAAACATTAACTCGCTGATAAATTATCACAGGATGCCACCCAGAGCGATCGAACAGCGGTTCCGAAGGATCAAAAAAACTCAACAACTTGAGCGGTACACCCGATCGTACCGAGTGTTCCTCAAAAGAACTAATCGCCACCGGCAAAACCGCCAAATCCCGCACCGGCGCCCGCAAAGCCAAATGAGCAAATCCCCGCTGAAACTTCCCCACAGTATTGGGCCCAGTCACCTTCACCATCGGTTCTGCACCCTCTGGAAACACCCCCACCATCTCCCCGCTTTGCAGCAGCGCTGTCGCTTGAGAGAAAAAATGCTGCTGTCGGTGCTCCGGTGCTTCCAAGGGGAAAGCGCCGAAAGTCGTGACAATTTCTCTCATCACCGGAACTTGACCCATGTAATGATGACAAGCAAAGCGGATCGATCGACCCAAAGCCGCCGTCAGCAGCACAGGATCTAAGAAACTGCGGTGATTGCTGACCACCAGTACCGGACTCTCCTGGGGAATCCGGTCTTCGCGGTACATAAACATCTGCGTTCCCAAACCAGCCAGGAAACAGCGCGAAATCAGCAATTTGCTCTCTGAAAACATGGGCCAAAAGACAGGTGGGACACTATAAAGGTTGATTCCATTCCCACGCAGCTTAACATTACTTTACCAAGGCAGGGCTCCCTCAAAAAGTAGACTTTCCCCTTATGCCTTGGTTTCCTAATCCTGGACGCACTGGTGGCAATCACCTTGGTTTTTTCGCGCGTTTATTTCTAGTCAGCCGGCCAAAACCCTAAAAAACGAGGTTTCTAGGCCTCGGAGTGCGTCAGCTAACTGTTTGGGCCGAATTTCCCAGTCAGAAGCAAAAATTTATCAAGTGTTGTGGCAACTTATCAGGAAATTGGGTGGAAAACCCCGTCGTTATAGGACGGCTTTTTGATACAATAGACATGGTTGTAATTCCCAAGGTGGGCGGTTGTGAAGCGGCGCCATCGTCGGCACCCTAGAACCTGAAAGCTTTTTGAGAGCAAAAAGAAGGGTAGCGAAAACCTTGTAAAACAGAGCTAGGGAATCAACGCATTCTCACCAGAAAATCAATAATTTGTTTCAGTCAAGTAGGGTGGGGCACACCCGAACTCGCTTGCTCGTATCAAGCGTACGCTTTTGGAGATAGGCTCTCTGGGGTGGTTGTGAGTTAAGCTGGTCAATTGGTGCAATTGCACGGTTGAAGAGTTTAAGGATTGCCGCAAGGACACAGCGCTTAAAGGTCAGTCGATGAATTAAGAATCCCCGTGCGTTCACGCTGGGGAGTGTCAATAAAGAATGTTTACAACAACCCCAAAACCAAGTTGCGGCAGCTAAACTTAGAAATTTACAGTCGGCATTGACGCACTGTCAAAGTATTTTTGGACAAGTCGTAATAGCAATCTCGCGAGGCATCAAATGAATAACATCCAAAACTATCGCCTTAAATGTACCCTCACCTTTGGCGACATTTACGGTCAAATCATTGTTTGGCTGATAGTCATCTTCCTAAGTCTAGCGTCGGCACTCGCCTTGTGGAGTAGCGCCCGCCAAATCTTCGCCTTGGCTACCGTCGGCTTGATTTTAGTGCTGTCTCTGCCCTTCTTGCTGTTTGCTTTCGTTACAACTCTGCTAAATAAC
The DNA here is from genome assembly GCF_036705345.1 of Microcoleus sp. B3-D2. NCBI lineage: Bacteria > Bacillati > Cyanobacteriota > Cyanophyceae > Oscillatoriales > Microcoleaceae > Microcoleus > Microcoleus sp. B3-D2. The sequence goes on along the minus strand of NZ_JAUBUG010000045.1, from coordinate 27,269 downwards.
ATTGAAGTGCTTGCTGTAGAACCCGGTACGGAACCTCAACCTTCTGCAACGGGAAATCAGTCGCTTCAGAATCCTGCCGAAAGCGCCGGCTAGTCCAATTTGAAATTTTAACTTTTGATTTTCCATTCAAATCAAAAGTTAAAAAACTTCCTGCTCTTTTGGTAGGAAGTTTTTTTTTGCGTCACCATAAGTTGAGCAGAACACTCAAAACAATTAAAAAAAATGCTAGAACACGACGTAATCATTGTAGGCGGCGGTTTAGCAGGTTGCCGCGCCGCAGTAGAAATTGCTCGGACTGACCCCAGTTTAAAGGTAGCTGTCGTCGCCAAAACTCACCCGATTCGATCGCACTCCGTCGCAGCCCAAGGCGGCATGGCCTCCAGCCTCCAAAATGTCGATCCCGAAGACAGTTGGAAAGCCCACGCCTTCGACACAGTAAAAGGTTCAGACTATTTAGCCGACCAAGACGCGGTAGAAATCCTTACCCGCGAAGCCCCCGGTGTAGTCATAGATTTAGAACACATGGGAGTCCTCTTCTCCCGCCTCCCAGACGGCAGAATTGCCCAGCGCGCTTTCGGCGGACATTCCCACCGCCGCACCTGCTACGCCGCCGACAAAACCGGTCACGCCATCCTCCACGAATTGGTCAACAATCTGCGCCGCTGCGGAGTTCACATCTATCAGGAGTGGTATGTCACGCGCCTGATTTTGGAAGAAGGCCAAGCCAAGGGGGTAGTTATGTACCGCCTGCTAGACGGTCAAATTGAGGTCGTGCGTGCTAAGGCGGTGATGTTTGCTACGGGGGGTTACGGCCGAGTTTACAATACCACGTCGAACGATTACGCCTCGACGGGAGACGGTTTGGCGATGACGGCTTTAGCTGGATTGCCGCTGGAAGATATGGAATTCGTACAGTTTCACCCGACTGGTTTGTATCCCGTGGGAGTGTTGATTTCGGAGGCTGTGCGGGGCGAAGGCGCTTATTTGATTAATTCAGAGGGCGATCGATTTATGGCCAATTATGCCCCCTCGCGCATGGAATTAGCGCCCAGAGATATCACTTCGCGGTCAATTTCCATAGAAATTCGCGCCGGCCGAGGAATTAATGTTGATGGTAGTGCCGGCGGCCCCTTTATCTATCTGGATTTACGGCACATGGGACGCGAAAAAATTATGAGCAAAATTCCTTTTGCTTGGGAAGAAGCCCACCGTTTGTTAGGAATTGATGCCGTAAATCAGCCGATGCCCGTGCGCCCTACAGTTCACTATTCAATGGGGGGAATTCCTACTAATGTTAGCGGGCAAGTTCGCAGTAGTCCTGACAGTTTGGTGGACGGTTTTTTTGCAGCCGGCGAAGCAGCTTGCGTGTCTGTTCACGGCGCCAACCGTTTGGGCAGCAATTCGCTGTTGGAATGCGTAGTTTACGGCAAAGTTACTGGCGCAACTATAGCACAATTCGTACAAAATCGCAAGTTGCCTGCCGTAGACGAACAGCGTTATATTACGGAAGCAAAAGAGCAAATTCAGGCACTTGTAGAACGTCCCGGAAAATACCGCATTAATCAAATCCGGCAGCAGTATCAAGATACTATGACGGAGTATTGTGGCGTATTTCGTAGCGCCGAATTGATGCAGGAAGGTTTAAAGAAATTGCAGGATTTAGAGCGACAATATGAGGAGGTTTACTTAGACGATAAAGGCAAGTTGTGGAATACGGAAATTGTGGAAGCTTTGGAGTTGCGGAGTTTGATAATTGTCGGGAAAATGATTTTAACTTCTGCTTTGAACCGGCAGGAAAGTCGGGGAGCTCATTCGCGGGAAGATTTTACTGAGCGCGATGACGGCAATTTCTTGAAGCATACAATGGCGTATTATTCGCCTGCAGGGATTGATTTGGCTTATATGCCGGTGGCGATTACGATGTTTGAGCCGCAGGAGAGGAAGTATTAATTTGTAGGGTGGGCAAGGCCCACCATTTGTGTCAACTATAGATTCTAGATTCTTTGATCGAGAAATCCGAGTGGCGGCCCAGCAGTAATACTTGTAAAGTATGGAAAAATAAGGATTGAGAAGCTTTGCATCAGACTCAAGAGGCAGTAACAGTAATATCCATCTGGCAGATATTAGACAAGCGTTGAGAGTCTTCAGGGGATATGCTGTGGGAAAAGAGTTTTGGTATGAGCAACTTTGTTAAGGATGAGGCGAAGCGCTCGCGCTATGCTGCTGTGGAGCGAGTACGGGAGGGTTGGATTCGACGCCTAATCGATCTGTCACGGCGCAACAACCTGCTATACTATCGCGAACTTAAGAGGGGGACACTTGATTTCTCGGACTGTAACTCCAAGGCATTGAAAGAGTTGCTGACTGGCAAGACAGTTCCGTTAATTCGTCTGTTACCGCAGGCTGAAGAACTCAAAGCCGCAGCACAGGTACAGGGAATCCGCCGCCGCGCACTTGCCAACTTAGAAGAAAAGGGGCTAGAAACGCTTTTCCTCGCTTTGGGAATGGCAACTTGGACTCCAACTGATGGAGGTCGTCCGCCAGAAGCTGCTGTCCTTCTGGTGCCAATTCATGTAGATGCGCGTGGCGCAATCAAACTAAAACGTAGCGGCGAAGTCCAGGTTAACCCCGTACTGTTGCACGTACTAGAGACAGAATATGGATGCCAAGTCACGCCCGAACATCTGCTAGGGGAGGCAGAAAGCCTAGGGGAAGACGAGAGTCCAGACCTAGAAGCTGTTTATTCTGAGTTAACCAAAGCTGCCTCTGAAGTAAAAGGCTTTGAGATTAAAACCCGGGCAGTCCTCAGTAATTTCTCTTTCCAAAAGATGGCGATGGTGAGAGACCTGCGCGATCGCTTGAGTGAGATGGTAGCCAATGATATGATTTCCGCGATCGCTGGGGACATGAGAGCCCGTCAAAATGTCCGGGGTACGACTCAAAACATTGACCTTAGAGAACTCGATCGCATCTCACCAGACAACGAATTTCTCGTCTTCGATGCCGACTCAAGTCAGCAGCAGGTGATTCATGCAGCTCTGGCAGGGCGAAATGGAGTCATTCAAGGCCCTCCCGGTACAGGAAAAAGCCAGACCATTGCTAATCTGATTGCCACCTTAGCCGCATCAGGACAGCGCATCCTGTTTGTTGCTGAAAAGCGTGCCGCTTTGGAAGTGGTGAAAACTCGATTAGAGCAAAAAGGACTGGGGCATTTATTGCTTGATCTACACGGTGCAGCTATCTCGCGGCGAGAGGTATTACAGCAAGTAGCAGAAAGCTTGACACTGGTACGCAATATTTCCCCAGCAGACACCGGCAATCTCCACCAACGCTTTGTCGATCGAAGGAAGCGGCTCAATGACCATGTAGCACGACTGCACGATAAGCGCCAACCATCAGTTAAGAGTGTCTACGAGATTCAGGCTGAGCTTTTGTTGCAATTTTCTGAATCGGAGCGGATCAATATCCGCTTTCGCGGTGTCGAACTTAATCGACTCAGTGCAGAAAAGGCTGGCACTGTAGAGCAACTCCTGGCAGAAATAAGTAGTGGAGAATTAACCAGTCTCTTTCTTGGCGACCATCCCTCCCCTTGGATGAAAGTCAAGTTATTGTCGGGAAACGCTGCGTTGCTGGCATCTGATGTAGTGCGGAAGATTGCTAGAGATCGTTTACCAGCATTTTATGAGTGCCTAGAAACGCTCATTTTTACTACCAAGCTAGAGCCACCTACTAACCTTAACGAAGCCGAGCAGCTAATAACACTCATCGAAGATGTTGAAAAAACCCTCTTTCTCTATTCGGAAGATATTTTTAAACAAGACCTAGAAAAGCAAGTCAATGCGCTGTCACCATTAAGAAACGGTTTCATCGCAGAGAACTTGGCATGGCTCTTTGATAGCAACTTCAAAAATGCAATATCTACTCTTAAGAAACTACGAAAAGCTGGAGAAACCTCAAATGGGCAATTATTTCAGGAAGTAACCAAAGCATCGGAACAGTTGAGTCGTTGGCGATGGCTGTCGCGTTCGGCTTCAGTTCCGTGCCAAGTCACGTCTTTGAGTGCAGCACGAGACAACCTGAAAGTGCTCCTTACAGACCTAAATCGTATTGAACCCGATTTGGGGCAGGGTAATCTAAGTCAGTTACCGCTCCAAAATTTAAAAGAACTTTTTAATGAGCTGGCAGCAGACCTCAACATACCGCTACTGGTGGCGCGTCTTAAGGAAATTGAGCGCGAAATTGAACATTGTGGTGCGTCGTCAATTATTGCGGAATTCAGGCGGCTAAAATCTGATCCCTCCCTATGGTCGAAGCAATTCAAGTATGCCTGGTTGGCCTCCTGTCTCGACCAGGCGCGTGCCCAAGATTCAGCCTTAACAGTCTTCAATAGAGAAACTCATGAACAGTTGATTGAAGAATTTCGCGCCCTAGACCAGGAAAGAGTGAAGATCTCTTCCAATCGAGTCCGACGCGCCCATGCGGAACGTGTGATCGCTGCAATGAATGCCTATCCAGAACAGGAAGCGTTGGTACGGCGCGAAGCCGCTAAAAAAGCCCGACATCTGCCACTGCGTAAGCTTTTGGCAGAAGCTCCCGATGTTTTAACCAGCATTAGTCCCTGCTGGATGGCTAGTCCCCTCTCAGTGAGCCAGTTACTCGACGCTGACCGTCGTTATTTCGATGTTGTCATTTTCGATGAAGCCAGTCAGGTATTGCCAGAGGATGCAGTTCCGGCATTACTGCGGGCCCAAAGGGCAGTTGTCGCCGGGGATAAATACCAACTCCCACCGACAACATTTTTTGCAGGGGGTCTGGATGAGGAAGAGGAAGCCGAATCTCCATCCCCCGTTGAAGGGTTGGAGAGTCTGCTCGATTTGATGTCCTCTTTCCTGGAAACCTGGGAGCTTTTGTGGCACTATCGAAGTCGAGATGAAGCGTTAATTGCCTTCTCCAACCGCCACATTTACAACGCTCGCCTGATTACATTTCCCAGTTCTGGTGGTTCACCATCTATTTCTCACGTTCTTGTGTCGTGTATTCCCGGTCAGGAGGGTCAGGAAGAAAGCGCTTCCAGGGAAGTCCAGCGAGTAGTTGAGTTAGTGCTCCAACACGCCACTGAACGACCTAACGAAACACTTGGCGTAATTACAATGGGCATCAAACACGCACAGCGCATTGAAGCAGCCCTCGATGCAGCGCTTGGGGAACGTCCTGAATTAGCAGCTTTCTTTGACGAGGGTCGTCCGGAACGCTTTTTTGTCAAAAACCTCGAACGGGTTCAAGGGGATGAGCGGGATGCAATCCTGTTGTCTGTAGGCTATGGCAAAGACCGTTCGGGCAGGCTGGTGTATCGATTTGGCCCGTTGCTGACCAAGGGAGGGGAACGCCGTCTCAATGTTGCAGTTACGCGGGCAAGGCAGCGTATGACTCTGGTTTCGTCATTTGACCACCACGATATGGACCCGAATCGATCGTCATCGCGAGGTGTGGAACTGTTGCGACTTTACATTCAGTATGCAGCGAGTGAGGGCAAGATTCTTGGCGAAACCGAACAGTCTGGCGTGCCACTCAATCCCTTTGAAAAGGATATCTATGATGCACTAACAGGCAAGGGCATCTCGCTTCTGCCTCAGTGGGGAGTTTCGAGTTATCGAATTGATATGGTGGCGCAACATCCGCAGCAGCCCGGGCGATTTGTGCTGGCAATTGAGTGTGATGGGGCGAGTTACCATTCTCTACCAACCGCACGCGATCGCGATCGACTGCGACAGCAACAACTGGAAGCACTCGGCTGGCGCTTTCACCGTATTTGGTCAACTGACTGGTTCCTGCGGCGGGACAAGGAGATACAACGCGCTGTGGATGCTTACGAAGCTGCTGTTAAGTATGCTAACCAGGTAGATGCACAGAAGAATAAACCGACCAAGCCAGTTCCACAAACTGCCCAACCTTGTACATCCCAATCACTCACTCCAGAAATAAACTCTCCTACAGCATTGCGGGGAACGCGACCCAATGTTCCAAAACGATCCAAAATTGACGATTACACTCAGACTGAACTTATGTCGCTAATTCGGTGGATATTATCAGATGGTTGTCTGCGTACCGATGAGGAAATTTTGAAAGTAATGCTACCAGAGCTGGGGTTCAAACGCCGGGGAGCGCGAATTGATCAAGCAGTTTTTGCAGCTATTGAGAGGCTGCGTTCTTCTAGGTGAGGATGAAGTTAAAATTTTGCACTCATCATACTAAAACTGCCTTGCAGCATAGTCCTCTAACAGCTTATCCTTTAGGGAGAACCAAAATTTTCCGTCAGGATGCCGCTGCAGCTTGTAATTGGTAATTGGCGAAGAGTTTTGAATTATAAGTATTAAGTGTTGAATTTTAAACTTTTTAACTTATAACTCAAAACTTAAAACACTTCTTAAGGTTTGGGTAGCGCACCTTCTGGACTAGGAGAAGCAGCCGGTTCGGGAGTCGTCGTAGCCGCAGGAGAAGGCGAAGGAGTGCCACTAGCTAACTGATTTATTTGGTCTTTATAGTTAGGAGGAGCTAACTCAGTAGCTCGATCGAACAGCGTTTTTGCCTCATCTGTTTTGCCCTGTTCCTTCAGCACGATCGCCTTTCCTAAAGTCGGGCGAAAATCTTTGGGATTAGCCTTAGCAGATTCGTCATAAATCGCGATCGCCTCCTCGTAGCGCTTCTGCACAGCATAAACCTGTCCCAAAATCAACTGCACTGAAGTTACATCAACACTTTCTGGTTTCGCCAGATTTGCAGCCGGAGCAGCCTTCAGCGTATCTTGCAGCAATCCGATCGCAGCTTCGGGCCGCTGCTGCACCAGCAGCAAATTCACCAACCCCTGCAAAGCCTTAATTTCCCCAGGCTTAGACGCTAAAATTGACCTGTAAGCTTGAGCAGCTCCTTCGCGATCGCCCGTGCGTTCCTTAGCCTGAGCCAGCAAAATTCCGTATTCAGTAGTCTCGGGATTCAGCGAAGCCAACTTTTCCAAAGGACCGATCGCATCCTTAATGTCTCCCACTCCTTGCCCGATCAACTCCAGCCGCACCTGCAACAATCCCCGCAAAGCCGTTACATTGTCAGGTTCCCGCTGCAAAACCAATTCGTATCCCCTAGCCTGAGCTTGCAGCAACTCTGATTGCTTCTCCCCAGACTGCGCCGTCTGAGTAGGCGTTGGAGTTGACCGACTTTGCGCTTGGCTGGCCTTGAGAATACTGTCCAAAATTGGCACAAGGGAAAATCCCAAAAAAGCGATGAGCGACAGCACCACCACCACAGTAATCAACCCACGACGCTTATTTGCTTTTTCCATAATTCAACTATCCCAGCTTAAAATCTACTATTTTCTAAGAATTAACGCATCGCCCGGGGGCGTCTGCCATTTAACTAGATCCATGCAACCATAAAAGTTCTTAACTTCAAAGTCCGAACGGACAAAGCAGCCTTTTACTTGCAGCTAATATGGTAACAGACCCACAACTCCATGCTAGCTAAACAATTTTGGACACTCAGACCCGCAGCCCCAAGGACTGCGGTGTCTGTCCAATTTAGTCTGGTCAAGCTAAAAATTACCGAAAATATGGCGGATCAGGCCGTTAGGTAATTGGATTAAGTAAAATAGGCAAGCTGAATATCCTAAATGCTATTAGCCAGCAACTCCAACTCGGCGCGATCGCAGGATCGATCGGTCAGCAACTCCCAAAGTCCTTGCTCGCAAGGATTTTAGCAGCCAGCGAACCGATCGGCACTCGTAGCGTTGAAAGTTGGCGTTGACGGGTCACAACCAGACCTGCGGGCGCAAGCCCCAAGTCTGGTGCTAGTAGTTTTTAAAGCAGTTTCTTCAGTTTATTCCTAATTTCCCTTAAGGGATGTGTCTCCGCTGCAAGGAGTTTTTATGAACCCCTCTCCCAACCGGTCTTCCAAATCGTCCAAATCTACTTCAACTCGCAAGGCTCAGCCCAGCGAACAGGCCGTCAATCCGCCTAATGATCCAGATTCCATTCCTGAGACACCAGACGAAAGTTCGGTGCCTTCGGCGTCGGCTGCACCTGTTGACCCAAATCAACCGGCAACACCAACAGACGCCCCAGCGTCCAAGGATAGGCTGCAACGACCACGCTACAGTTCTGCCCCCGACAAGGACAAAACAAAGCCACAAGACCAGCCCAGCAATGCTCCTGCACCCCCCGCGCCTGCAGCGTCTTCGACACCTGTCAGCGATACTCCAGCCCTAGCAGTCGCACCGCCCGCAAACGCCGAGCCACCCGCTAACGAAAGTCCGGCCGATGAGGACATACCCTCCGTCATGCGCCAACATCCCATTCCCCCCCCCAGCGAACCCAGACAGTACCGAGCTGTTGGTTTGGTGCGGGGCCGCTACACGCAATCAGAAGAGCAATTCACCCGGGGTATGCTGATAGCTGCCGACGGAACTGCCATTGACGCCGTTTTGCTGGGTAGAGTCATGAGTTTAGTCAAAAATCACCTGGATCTGGAACAAGAACACCTGTGGGTGGTCTATCCCCGCACCAGGCAAGAAGACGGGAACTTGCACGCCCAGATTATGGGAGTTTGGGAGCCGGAAACGCTCAAGAAACCTCCCGAACCGTCCTCTGATGAGGAAAATCAGGAAGCAGCGGAGATTGAGGCTAGCGGCGAAGCATCGACCGCATCTTTGCCTCCCTCGGAACCTGATGTTGAAGATGGCTATTTTTCGATTAGAGGTGAGGTGATTTACCAATCCCAAGACCAAGAAAAGTATGTCATCGTCAAAATCAAGCAAGCTCCGCGCAAGAATGACGACAAGATGAAGTTTTTTAAGCTGAAACTCAAGGGAGATTTAGGAACAAAAGCGATCGGGTTTTTTTGGGATTTCCACGTCAAATTGAAAGCTGACAGTCTGATGATTGAGCAGGCTAATAATATTGGTGCCCTGCCGATTAAAAAGCGGAAATTCCCCCCTGGCAGCAAGCCGCCCGGTGGCTTCAAAGGAGGAGGGAAGCGTCCGTTTACTCCTAGGCCCAGCGGTGACGGTGCTCCTGTAGGGCGTCCTACCATCAAGTCCGCAGCAGCAGCACCACCGCCTGTCCCGAAGGAACCTCTTCCTAAGCCGGTTAAGAAGCCTAAGCCGATCGAGGAATGAACCAATTTTAGATTTTAGATTTTAGATTTTAGATTAGTGTGTCCAAGACTAATTTATAACCGCTAAATCGCCAATCTAAAATCGTTTATTCGAGCCGGACTTGTGCGCCCCACAAATCTTGGGGGAGAAATACTCTGTCAGTGGGTAGGGGAGCAACTGGGGCCGTAAGGGTAAATTGACCCGCTTCAATTTGCTGCTTCAATTCCAATGCTACTTGCCGGGACAGAAACATACTCGCAAGGGGGGCGGCCCGCACAGGTTTGCCCTCTATCAGGATGCGACCAGTCTTTAATTGAGCATAGCTGACTAAACCGAAGGTGGGACGAACGCGCCGGGGGATAGAGAAATCTACCACCGGCGCTACTATTTTTTTGTCGGATACTGCACAGTTGGCGACGACGGTTTCGTTTAAGACGGGAAAGGGGATGCCGACTCCCAGCATCAGGGATGGGCCGTAGTTTTTGAAGTAGCAGCCGCGCACCCATTTCGAGTTCATCTGTTTGGCGTCGCCGATGACTGCGAGGGTGGCGGCCGGGCCGATGGGGGTGCGGTTAGGCTGGCGTTTTTGCAGCGGGAAGTGCTGGGTCCCTTCCCAGGTGATGTAGCCCTGAGCGCCTCCTAGGAAGATGCGGGTGCCGATGCCGATGATTTGGAGGTCGGGGTCGTTGAGCAGGGGAGACATGGCTCCAAGGTTGGAGTAGACGGCGTTGCCGAGGTTTGGTTGCAGGGGCCCGAGGTAAGTGAACAGCGGGCGATCGCCCCCATTGACGCCAACAATAAAGTTTTGATATGCGTTGCGGGGATTGAATAAATAAAACTGGTTGATGGTATCGCGGGTAATCGTGGTTTCAAAGGAGGCGCGGGGGTAACAGTCTGTTACCTGCCCCAAGGCTCGCAACTGCACGGGTTTCCCGGCAATCAGGTCTTCGATGACGTGTCCGCCGCCCCGTTCCCGGGATTCTTCGCCGTCTTCGGCTACTTGGGTGGCTCCCAGGTACAGGTCTACTGCCCCGAAGCCGGAGTAGGCTAAAACGCCGTCTAGCCAGCACTGGCGGATTTTTATCGGCGGGTCGGTATGGCCGAGGTTGATGATTGCACCGGAGGATTCCATCGGCTCGAAGGTGCCTGCGGTAATCACATCGACTTCTTTGGCTGCTTGGGTAATGCTGGTTTCTTGAACTCTAGTTTTGAGTTCTTCGATTGTCCAGACGGTGGCTTTGCCTTGGCTGATTTTATCGTTGATTTCGTCGATCGATCTCATAAGACTATTTTAGATTTTAGATTTAGATTTTAGTGTGATGGAATGTCGATCGAGCGAATGCAGTGTTGGCGATCGACCTCCTTGTTGGTCTTCGCTATAAATTAGCTACCAACTCTGTGTTTGCAATTGCTGCCTCACCCACTGCCGCCAATACCGGACAATAGCATTATCGTCCTGAGTTTCTGAAATTTGTACTAGATGAGGATTCAGGAAGGTTGCAGGCATAATTATAAATTCGAGACTGTATTCGCACAAAAATATTATATCTGGGATTTTTAAGTTGGTAAATTTTAATCTTTCCTCCCTATACCGCCCACTTTAAAGAATTCCTATCTTATAAATTGGTTATCGATTCGATGAAACACTGGTAACATAGACTTCAATGACAAAACCTGGTGGCGGATTGTTTAAAATTTCATTTTTTTTACAAAAAATACTGTCAAGATTTTGCCTATAAAAACATGAATGTGGTTCGCTTCCTTGTTGTAAATCGGTGCTATTTAAACTCATCGAACCCAATCCTGTACTTCTCAATTAAACCTCTTTATTTAATGCGCTAACGATGTTTTTTCTCGGGCAATTTATGTTTTCGTGCAAGTCGGACGGCATCATGATTTATAGCACGCCTCGACTGTCAGGGAATTCAGAGGATCTGCGCTCTCCAGATTCTGCCAATAATGTCTGATAAGTTTGCCAAATGATATTTGATAAAACCACTCTTTGAGTAGTTTTTAAACTGAAATTTTCAATGGATGCAACAGTCATCATCGCTCGATTTCAATTATTGATTTTCAGGAGTGTGGCTTTCGGTATTATTTGGGATTTCTAATTTGTGTTCTGGCAGGCTTTCTGGCTTGCTATGTGTTACTCCTATAGATTCGTACTCCTCGTCAATAGCGGTGTCGATCGCTGCTAGGTGTCTGGGATTGGTGTGCCACTGGTTGAGAATGTCTTTAATTAAAACTTCTCTAACCCAAACTTGAGCGACAACGGTGAGAGGAAGGGCAAGCAATAGTCCTAAAAATCCAAAGAAGGTGGCGAAAAATACTTGAGCTATTAAGGTAACAGCCGGCAGTAGCGCTACTTGCTGCGCCATAACGTAAGGGGTGAGGAGGTTGCTTTCAAATTGTTGAATTAGAAAGTAGAGGATGAACACAAAACCTGATTTTAAGGGAGAGTCTAAAAGTGCGATCGTCACTGGAGGAATGACGCTCAAGCCGGGCCCGATATTGGGTATTAAGTTCAGCAAGCCGGCTAAAACAGCGTGAGCTAGGGCTAGGGGAACCTGCAATACTGATAAACCAATTAGGCTGAGAAAAGTGATGACGCTCATGCTAATTAAAGCACCGATTACCCATCGACCGAGGGCTATTTCGCATTCATCTAAGATTCCCTCGATTCGCCGCCGATAAAAAGAGGGAAATAGTTGGATAAATCCTTGGCGGTATGATAATGGATCTGCTAATGTCATCAAGGTCAAAACTATCACTAGCAAAAAGCTGAGAATAACGCCTAAGGTGTTGCCGACAAAGGCTCCTGCACCGCCGACGAGTTGATTGAATAGGGGTTGCAGTTGTTGGATAATGTCGTTAATATCAAGATTCGGTAGCCGCTGACCAATTTGTCCCGAAAAGCGACTTTCAATCTGATCGATCCACTCATTTAATTTTGCTATTCCTTGAGGGCCTCTTTGGGTAAGTTGTTGAAACTGTTCGGCAAAGGGTGGTACAATGATGAGGAATAATCCTACGAAGATGAGGACTAGGAAGCTGACTGATAAGAGTACGGCGATCGATCTTTTGAGTCCGAATTTTTGCAAGTAGCGTGCTAGCCTGTTTAAGGCGGTGGCTAAGACGACGGCGGCAAATAGCAGCAGTAGGGCCTGCCTGATTTGCCACAGGATGTAACAAGATGCGATGAGGGCTAATAAGCCCATCCACTGTCCTAGCTTCATTAGATTTTAGATTTTAGATTAAGGAATAGGGTATTGGGAATGGCTGCTTGCTAATTGCTCTGCTCCCCAGACGCGATGAATCGCCTCTATACAAGATACAGCAGATGCGCGCGATCGCATCTTTAATCGGATACCCCTACTCGGACATTAGCATAAGCAGCCACCTCAATTCCCTTTTGCAAACACCTGCTGCGCTGTCAGCTTCAATTCTGGGAAAGTTGGGGACTCAATACACTCGCCCCTTCGGAACAGTTTGAGTGGGTATTCCCCGTCAATTAGTTGGTAAACCGAAAAGGTTGGTTGCTTGGGGTTGCCAATGAACCGTCTGCCACCCAATCCTAGATAATCTACAATCCAATATTCTTGAATACCCATTGACTCATATGCCTCAAGATTTAGGGCATAATCATCACCCCAATTAGTGGTAGTTACTTCTACAATTAGGGGAACTGATAAACCCATTGTGATAATTAATAATTTCTCCCATCGCGGCTCGTTTCCAATGGCTTGCTCGTTAAGTACAATGATATCTGGCTCATACCCCGATTCCTGGCGCATGGGTTTGATGACGCATTCTTTGGGGATGAAGTAGGGCAAGTTAAGACACTCAATTTCAGTTCCGACTTTCCGTGCGCTAAAACCGGCCATTTTAGAAGGTTTGCCTGTAGCTTTTGGTATCTCAAGAATTTCTCCATTGTGCAGTTCGTAGCGGTGTTCTGAATTCTCTGGATACCCGTCAATGAATTAATCGAATGTTACTAATTCAGGTATGATTTGAATCATGGTAAGTGCCTCAACATTGGTTTTGATAAGCTGTACGGGAAATTAAGATTTGGGCAAAAACACAGTCTTTAGACCAAGTAGCGATCGCGCTTTTTGATTGTGCCTCTACTGCTGCTGTTGTTGCGATCGCCAGCCGAGGATGGCAGCTAAGATGATACTGGGGGTAAAGACGGCGATTAGGGCGTTGAGATCCGTAGAGGGTATGGATAAGCTAGGCCCTGCGTACTTGATGGCGAGGGAAAGCGCGGCGGATAGGGTGAATACTTTGAGGATGGGGCTGATGTTGGTGTTCATGGACGTGGTAGTGGGTTGGGTGATCGGTTTTCCGACTATTATTGCAAGTATGTGTTGCGGGTGAGCGGGCGATCGGATATTTTCTGAGATACTAAGGTAATTTGCCAGCGTTGAGTGTAATTGAAAATGGATCACCAAAATTTAGAGTTAATAGAAAACATTCGCCAGCAATTTGACAATACTCCTTTTCCCAGAATCCCGCTGGAACAATCTCCAAAAGACAACAGTGAATTGCTCTACCTTCATAATCTTGTAACTGCTTACTACTTCAGAAATAGAAGAGTTATTAATACAGAAAGTAAAGTTATCCTAGATGCGGGATGCGGCACAGGTTATAAATCCTTGGTTTTAGCTCTAGCCAATCCGGGAGCGAAAATAGTAGGCATCGATTTATCCGAAGAATCTGTGAAACTAGCTGAGCAACGTTTACAGTATCATGGGGTTGCTAATGCAGAGTTTTATGCTTTGAAAATAGAAGAATTACCAAGTTTAGGCTTACAGTTTGACTATATCAATGCTGACGAAGTTCTGTATCTCTTGCCCGATGCTGTTGCTGGATTGCAAGCAATGAAATCGGTTCTGTCTCCAGACGGAATTATCCGCACAAACCTTCACAGTTCAAATGGTAGAGCCGGAGTATTTCGCGCTCAAGCTGCTTTCAAAGCAATGGGATTAATGAATGGATATCCGGGAGAATTGGAGATAGAAATAGTCCGGGAAACAATGGAAGCATTACAAGATGAAGTAGGGCTTAAGGCATTCACCTGGAATTCCGAGCGCGCGCAGGATGAGGGATGGATTATGGCTAACTATTTATTAGTGGGTGATAAAGGTTGTAGCATTCCTGAAGTATTCGGAATGTTGAGAGGTGCGGATTTAGAGTTTATCAGTATGGTGGCTTGGCGCAGGTGGGAGTTGATGGATTTGTTCAAAGAGCCAGATGATTTGCCTCCGTTTTTGGCGATGAGTCTGCCAGAAGCTTCTCTGGAAGAGCGGCTGCATTTATTTGACTTGTTACATCCCCTGCACCGTTTGTTTGATTTCTGGTGCGGCAATCCCGATCGAACTCAGGCTTTTGTGCCAGTTGCGGAATGGACGGAGGCCCAATGGCGGGAAGCACGGGTACACCTGCACCCGCAACTGAAGACTTCCCAGATTAGGGAAGACTTGAGTAATTGCATTGACAGCCAGACGCCGTTTGAGATTAGCCGTTATATTATTGTGCCAACTTTAGCGCCGGTGGCGATCGACACTACAATGGCTGCTTGCTTACTACCTCTTTGGGATGGGCCGCAGTCTGTGGTGTCCCTCGTGGAACAGTGGCTCCAAATCCGCTCGCAGATCGGTGTTAACCTAGAGTCTGTTAGTGATGAGACTGCCTTTGAGGAAGTCAAGGAACTGTTGATTAGGCTGGAAGTCTTTTTGTATGTGCTTTTGGAGCCTTAGAGGCAGGAATTGAAAAAAAAATTGTTTGGGGTGATATTAAAGCGTCGATAACTGGGTAAGTTACATATAAGAGTTAGAAATCAAGCATCCCACCCCTCACGGAGAAAAGACTTATGAAGACTGAATTTAAAGCCAAGTTCCTGCAACACATCAACAAAAGAAGACAGGATCAAGGTTTCACACTGATTGAACTGCTGGTTGTTATCATCATCATCGGTATTCTTTCTGCTATTGCTTTGCCTTCCTTCCTCAGCCAAGCAAACAAAGCCAAGCAGACAGAAGCTAAGCAGTATATCAGTTCCCTTAACAAGGGTACGCAGGCTTACTTTGCAGAAAACACCAAGTTTACAACAGATGTCACTGTGTTGGGTCTTGGTCTCAAAACTGACACCACCAACTATACATACAACATTAGCGATGGTGGTACGGGCACAAACGGCGGATCAACTTCGGCCGCAACCCCTAAGAATCTCACGACACTGAAGGGATATGGAGGAGCTGTAGCAGTGACACTCCCCGATGCTTCAGGGGCTTCAGGCACACAGACACTCCTTTGTGAAACGACGGGTGTTGGAGCTCCGGCCCAAATTAATCTTGCGGGTAGCGGTACTACGTGTGGTACTATGACACTCGTCACTAAGTAACTGCTTAGTACACAAGCCATGCTTGTGAAAAAAAAAACAAAGAGCGGGTTAGCGTTATCGATGCTGCCCGCTTTACTGTAGATAGGAAACTGATTTTATCGGCTGACTTTATGATTTATGACAATTTATTAGAACTGGCGCCGGATTGGCAGCAAACAGCCGAGCAACTCCTGCTTAAAGAAAATTACGCTCAGGCAGCCATCCTCTACGAACAGGCAATTACAGAGCAACCAAGCGTTAAATCTTACTACTGGCACTTAGGATTGATATTGCTGTTGCAAGAACAAGAAGCAGAAGCTCAAACAACTTGGCTGCTGGCAATGGCTGAGGGTGAATCTGAAGAAATTGAACTCTGGACGGCAGAACTGTTGGAAGTGCTGGAAGCCGAGGCTGAACGACAACGGCTGGATTTGGTAAATTATGAAGTAGCGTGGGCGATTCGGCAGCACATCCGAGAAATCAATCCTGGGGATATTAATAACCTGTTGCATTCGGTGGGACTTTCCATCCTGCGGAAAATTTACAGAGGTGAAGAATCAGACGCTTTGGACACGATCGTCGAGCTTCTGAAGTCCGAGCCTCCAATAGCATTAGACTACGACCTCTTGCTGCAAGTTTGGAAGACTGTTTTAGATGTTGCTCCCTTCCACCCTTCATCATTTGAATTTACAGAAGCTTGTTTTAACCATGTTAAAGACCCTCTACCTGTTATTGAAACTTTACTTTACTTTGCTTATGACATCGCATATTCAGGAAAGCAATTTCACTTAGCGACCCGTTATGCAGAACTTGCCTTGCGGTTAGAAGCTAAACACCAAGAAGTTTTGCGGGCATTGGCTAGTTTTTACCAAGATATAGGAAATTTTTCTAAAGGGATAGAAACTGCTAAGATTTGCTACTCAGTGATGGAACAGTTGGTAGATAAAATTTTTGCCAATCATTTGTTGCTGCGTGGACTGATGCTGGCTGGTGGTAATTGGGAAGATTCTTGGTCGGCGTTTGAGACACATAAATTAATGATGAGGGCTATTATTGAGGAAGCTCCGACTAATCTGGATTCGGCTGCTGCGCTTCGCTTGATGAGTTCGTTATTTTTCTTTCCTTACTTTGAAGATAGACCTCAAGAAGCCGGGAGAATTCGCATCCAAATTGGTAATCTTTTTCAAGCAAATGTTGAAAATTATGCTAAGCCAATAGTAGAGAAGTGCTGCCATCGCTCGTTGCCTCTGGTTCAGGGAGGTAATGAAAAAAGACGTTATAAAGTTGGTTATTTATCTTATTGCTTACGTAGCCATTCTGTAGGATGGCTTACACGCTGGTTGTTTGAACATCACGACCGCGATCGTTTTGAAATATGCGCTTATCTAATTGGAGCCAAACTGACAAATGATCCCATTCAGCAATGGTATATTAGCAAAGCTGACAAAGCTTATAAACTAGGTATTTCGGGTACTGAAGCTGCTGAAAAAATTTACGAAGATGAAATTGATATATTGATCGATCTTGATAGCATTACGATGAATTCTAGCTGTGAGGTAATGGCAATTAAGCCTGCCCCTGTACAAGTTAGTTGGTTGGGATGGGATGCTTCGGGCGTACCAAATGTTGATTACTATATTGCAGATAATTACGTTTTACCGGAATCAGCACAGGATTACTATGCGGAAAAAATATGGCGATTGCCTGCCACTTATGTAGCAGTAGATGGTTTTGAAGTGGGAGTGCCGACGGTTCGACGGGATTCGCTGGATATTCCTAGCGATGCAGTCATATACTACTGTAGTCAGATGGGATACAAGTACAATCCCAACACAGCTCGGCTGCAAATGCAAATTATTAAAGCAGTCCCGAATAGCTACTTTGTAACTAAATGGTTTGCTGAGCAAGAATCGCTAAAAAACTTTTTTATTCAGATTGCGGAATCAGAGGGGGTGAGTGCGGAGCGCTTGCGATTTTTGCCTCACGCTCCTTCAGAGGCAGTACACCGGGCTAATTTAGGTATTGCTGATGTGGTGCTAGATACCTATCCCTATAACGGAGCTACAACAACTATGGAAACTCTCTGGATGTGCATTCCTTTGGTGACACGAGTAGGGCACCAGTTTTCTAGTCGCAACAGTTACGGAATGATGATGAATGCTGGTATTTCCGAAGGGATTGCTTGGACTGATGAAGAGTATGTAGGATGGGGTATTCGTTTAGGGAAAGACGCGGCTCTGCGGCAGCAAATATCCTGGCAACTGCGGCAGTCACGACAAACGGCTCCGCTGTGGAATGGCAAGCAATTTACGCGAGAGATGGAGAAAGCTTATGAGCAAATGTGGCAAAGGTATCTTGACAGTCATGATTGATAGTGATTGTCGCAGTTAATAATTTGTGCAGGGAGTTGCTGCACAAATTATTAAAATTATCACTGACTCTCCTGTATAAAACTGTCTGGCTCAAATGTGGGAATGTTTTGTGCTTTTGCCTGCACTATCGCCTCTGTATTCTCATGAGCCAACACAATTCGACCGTAAATTCGAGGTATCAAAGCTGACCACTGAATTTCACTCAACTGTCCAATCAGTGAAATTTCGGGGCCGTCGGAAACATCTAAATCTTCTTCCATTAAAAGATTCATCGCTACGCTTGATAAAGCAAGATTAGCATCTTCGTCAGAAATATCCCTGCTGTCTACTAATATAGTCATCTTGCTTTTGTCGGGATGAGTTGCGATCGCCCTCACCACTCGTTCCAATTCTAAAGCCAGAGACTCTTCTGGCGACGACCAAGCTGGAAAAATAATTAAGTTAATCTCTCTCAACTTAATTGCATCTAAAAATATCGCTTTTTCACCTTTGTTTTCCTGTCCTTTCTGCTGTTTTGGAGTGTAATAACCGACCATTTCCAGAAAACGCAAAGCTGTAGGAACAGGAGAGTAATTTTCAATAGCCCACTGCCGACCTTCAGCAGAGATTTTTTCTAAAATTCCTGGGTCATCAGCAATGCGATCGACAGTATCCTGCATATTGTCTAAATCAATTCCTACATAGTGCCGCCAGTTTTCTGGCATTACTGGCAGTTTAACTCCATACTTATCAAAATCTACGTGAAATGTTACGCACCCAGCCGCCAATGACTCCCAAAAACGCCAACTATCCCACCATTCTACGATTGGTTCTCCTGTAAAATAGCTGGAGGTAACAGCACCCCCAAAACACGCACAAGCCAAAGATTCCTTCAAACGTTGGTAGTAACTCGGATAGTGGCGTTGACCTGTTTGCTGCCACTGCAAGTAGTGGTAACTGTCTGAGGGAGATTTATCAAAATTCTCAGTGGTATCATCCTGGGGCAAAATATGTTGAATTAATGGCAAGAATTGTTCGCGAACAATCTGCCTTAGAGGGTTGTCAACTATCATTACTCCACTATCAGCCCATAAATAACCCTGAAGAACTTTCATCAAACTGCTCTTGTATGACAATTGCCTGTGATCGTTGCGGAAATTGACAAGCAAGCATTTTTTCCTGTTCTGAAAATGATTAACTTCACGGGTTTCTCTAAGTATACGGTTAGAAAGACCAAAAACCCACGTTAAACAGTTTGAAGGCTCCATAGATTTGCTGTTGCCGTGAGTTCTAAATCTGAAATCGAAGTTCTCTAACTCGGGATTCCAGATGGTAAAACCATCCATGTCATCCAGAAAGACAGTAACATATTTTCGCTCTGAGTGAAATAGATTTTCAGGAAAAGATGTTGCGTTGCTCATCCATCGGAAGTCCAAAATCACAATCGAGCAATCGTGATGAGTCACACTTGGCACATAACAAAATAAATATTCTTCTGTATCGGGGTCAATCTTCCAATGATTGATGTTTGAATAAAAAGGTATTCCGAGTTCTTTAAAACCTTCCGCTAAACATATACTTAAAGGTGAATAGACTCCTTCACAGCAATAGAAAAATATAGGTCTGTCCACAGTTGGGTTGAGAGGGGGTTGGGATTTTGACATATCGCTGTTCATATTAATAGTAACTATACAATCATTGCTGAGCTTTTCTGTCAAGATTACATATTCATAAAACTGTCCAGTAAATAAGATGGGATTTCTTCATGTCCTGCCACTGCGATGACCTCTCTACTCTCATTCTCCAATAAAATTCGACCGTAAAGTCGAGGTATCAAAGCTGACCACTGAATTTCGCTCAACTGTCCAATCAGTGAAATTTCTGGTCCATCAGAAACATCTAAATCTTCTTCCATTAAAAGATTCATCGCCACGCTAGACAAAGCCAGATTAGCATCTTCTTCAGAAATGTTACTGTGGTCTACCAGGAGAGTCATCTTGCTTTTGTCTGGGTGAGTTGCGATCAATCTCACCACTCGTTCCAATTCTAAACCCAGAGACTCTTCTGGCTGCGTCCACTCTGGAAAAACAATTAGATTAATTTCTTTCAAGTTTAAACGCACTAGAGTTGCGTCAATCAGTGCTGAACTAATCGTTTTCGCCATTTTTGACCAAGAGAACTTTTTAGCTTGTTCCAATCCAGCCGCAATTAATGAGTTGCGAATCTTCGGTTTTTGTATTTCGCAAAGTGCATTAGCCAATCCATCAGCATCATCATCCTTCACGTATAATGCAGCTTCGCCTGCAACTTCTGGAAGAGAAGAATTAGGACAGGTAATCACTGGACAACCGCAAGTTATTGCTTCAAGAATAGGTAAGCCAAAACCTTCATACTTTGATGGGTAAACTAAGGCGAGCGCACCTGAATAAGCTAGTCTCAACTCCTCATCATTAAGTTGCAGCTTGTGAATTACAGTACCTGAAGTATAAGCTCTAAATTCTGCTTCTAATAACACTCCACTCCCTGTACACACAATTTCAAAGCCTTGTTTGCTGGCAAGTTGACCAAAAGCTTGAAAGAATAATCTAATATTTTTATAGCCCGAGCCACCTCCGACAGAAATAAAGTAGGGTTTGGATATCCCATACTTGGTTTTAAAACGATTAATATCTTCTTTGCTGGCTGGTGAAAAAATACTTGAAACTCCACAGTGAGCAACTCTTACCAACTCTGAATAAACCTCGGGAAAGAAGTCTATCAGGTCACGAGCTGTATTTTCGGAAATTGAAATGTATGCAGATGCGTGGCGAATTGCATAGTGCTTTTCTTGCCACATAGGTTCATTAAAATTTGCCCCTAAAACTTCAGGAATCATGTCATAAGCCATGAAGACAGAAGGGGTTGATAGTGGCGTTGTATAGTAAGTGGAGATAAATAAATCTGCACCTTCTTCATCGCAGATTTGCTGTAACATTTCCCGGTCAGCCTCAGTTTTACTATAATCATAAGCAGGCACGGTGCAATACCTAATTCCCGGAACTTTTGGCGAGGTTCCCACCCTATCCAATACAATTATGTGCTTGGCAAAACCATTTTCTGCCCATTCTTCTAGTAGCGACCTCCAAACACGGGCAATTCCTGTTTTGTACATTTGAAAAAATACACCGTCAATCAGGATTGTTAACCCGCTTCGCGAGTCGTCGTCCTCTTCTATTTCAGCAAGTTGTATCTTTGCTTCCTGTTGAATATGAGTAATTTTGCTAACAGCTTTTAAGAAGTCATTCTGTAAAAGTGACACCTTATTAACCGTCGCTAATTCTCTTTTCCCTAATTGTTCAAATAAATTCTCCGGCAATTCTTTTTCTGTTAGTAAATGCAGAGACGAACTATTCGAGTAGAAATTCAGATTAAATTTAGTAGCAATTATGGAAAGAGCTTTAGCTGTGTAAAGAGAAACGTGCTGACCTTCGTGAAGCACGTAGTACCACCACTCATCAGGTTTAGGATTGCTTTCTGGCAGCAATTCTGTACTCAATAAAATATTGCGGGATTTTTTTAACAATTCTTCCAGCTCATCTATGGGGTGAACCAGATGCTCAAATACTTCAAACGCCGTCACTAATTCAAATTGGTTATTTGCGGCTGCATCAATCTCAAATCCTTGAGCAAATATATTTTGACAAAATTTGTCTAGCCAGTAAAAGTCAAATCCCGCATCTCTCATCAGCCTGACAAATAGGCCGTAGCCGCCACCGTAGTCGAGAAATCTTGACTGATGATTAAAGAAGTTAAATAATAAATTTTGTGTTATTTGTGAAAATGACAAATTTCTGAACGCTAAGCCAACATCACTGCTCGCTATTGGCTGAGAATAAGCTTCCTCTAACCAGTATGGTTCCTCAGTTTGAACAAATCCGCAGTTTGAACATTGAAAATAATCTACATCATATTTTCCCATAACTTTACCCTGGGCCAAATGATGGGAATCAGATTCGCAAACTTTGCATTTAAGTGGCATATAATATAGTAAATTTTTAACTTATTGTAACTAATTATTCGCTTTATTTTTTCCATCCATTTGCTGTCGCGCCTGCCCCAACAGCGCCTTATAATCAGCTCTGTCGGGATTTAGCTTCACCAACTTCTCCAAAGGCTCGATCGCCCCCACCTTATTATTCATCTGCAACCGCACATTTGCCAACCCTTCCAGAGCCGTCTGATTCTGCGGTTCCCGCTGCAAAACAGTTTCATATCCCCGTTCCTGGGCCGCCAGCAAAGATTCCTGAGAAACTTCTACCGGAGCAGATTTTTGCTGGTGCTGGCTGCTCAAACCGCTGCTGAACAGATTGACAATACCAAAAATTGCCGAACCACCAAACGAAACCATTGATACTAACGCAAAAATCTGCTTAATTCGATCGCTCCGATGAACGCGACTATCACTAGATTTTTTCTGTGTACTTTCCATTGCTAACACTTGGCCTCGCTGTTTTCCAGGCACTCGCAAAGCACCTATCTCTAGATTGCCCAAGTTCGAGCGCAAAACGATCGCCCTTCGCCATTTAAAATTTGAAACCAATTCTAGCCATCACACAAAATCTAAGATTTGTCAAGGGCATTTAGGTGACAATAACACGCGGGCGAGAACGGTGAATGGCGATCGCACCCTTACTTTTTAGCCGTTACTCTCAGGCAATTCGCCAAACCGAGATCGGTAACGCGCTAGCAAAGATGTGAGTTCAGGATCACGCTGGCGTTCCGCTTCTAGTGCTGAGGCTAATTCATCAGAAAGCCGATCTAATTTTTCTTCTAATGTTGTTGCAGTCATGCCGATCGCTCCTTAATTGTGGTTATTTTTAATCTTAAACGCCCTTGCTGACTCGATTGTGCAATCAAAATGGGATTGGATTAAGGGCCGAAAGGTCGATCGACATCCCACACCTTCAAATGCCATCAGGATCGATACCCTGACTTCTCAAGTATGCCATTAGTCGATCGACCCTCTCGCGTTCCTCTTCGGCGCGCTGGCGTTCCTCTTCCACCCGTTCCGCACCCCACAGCAGCAAATTGCCATTCTCATCCCACCAGCGCAACCAATAACCGGTTCTCTGAGATTTTTCACCTTCCCAAACCCCCAGAAAAAAACCCATTGATTCTATCCAGAATCGCTGATTAGCATCCGCTTCTTGCAGTTCGTATTCTCCCGAGATCGAGAGTCTGTACACTTCCAATACTCCCGATTTAGGTTCAAAAATTACATAAATCGGTACTTGCAAAATTCGCTCGTAAAACCGCCATTTTTCGTAAGGATATGTCGGTTTATTTGAATATTCACTACCGTCAGTATCCGATAAAAATTCCATCACTACTGCGGGTACTTCTCCCTCAGCATTGGGCATATAACTGCGGCGAACTTCTCCTCGTTCTGCTGGCAATACCAAGGGAACGAACACCCAATCTGGTGCTTTTACTACTGTTTTGTCATTGACTTTGGCACATAGCCCAAAATTGGAAGCTATTAGCATTGAAGCTAGGATAAATCCTGCCATATCCAAGGCTTCTCGCAGGGCGGCGGCTAAAACTGGTTGGTCGATGTTTTCTAGAGGATTGTCTGGTAATTTAAAGTCATCTGGCAAGTTTTCCCAAGTTACAGTATACTGTTTTTTGGTTTCAGCCGATTTCGATAATGTTTGCGTCAGTGGTTTTTCTTGTTGAAATTGAAATAGTTTTTTGTTAATAGCATTTGCACAATAAGTTTAATGGCGGAGTGTGCATGGCGCACCTTACTAACTAGCTGTAATCGGGGTGTGAATTGCGCCCCTTACTAACTAGAGGAACTTGCGATTTTTGCAAGGGCAGTTATTCAATGATACCCTGTTTTAAGGGGGATTTTCGGGAGCAAATCGTTCGGCTGACCTGGCAGTTTGAGAAGGTATAACAGGCAATTTTTGCTGTTTGTTCAAGCTGGGAAATCCAGGCTCTACTGATTGATTTTTGGCAGGGGTACTCGCATTTACTTTCTCAGAAAGGGGAGCTAATGTTTGAGTCACTTTAACTTGGTGTCGTAGTTGTTCGGTCGAACCCAATAAGCCTCCCAATCCGTTGAACAACCTGCGAATGTTGTTGCGGAAAGCCGGATCTCCTGTCAAATCATCTACGTCGGAAGTAATTTTCTGCACGTTCTGAAATGTAGCTCGTGCAGAATCTAGAGTTTGCTGCAATAATAGCAAAGTGGCGGGATTGTTTACCTGGTTGGATAAATCTCGCAAACTACCAGAAGCTTGGGCAGCATTCGCTGATAAAACTTCTAAATTGTTCAGCAATTGTCCTTGGTTGATTCGATTAATTGTCGGGTTCAAACTGCTGACAGCTACCTGCAGTTCCTGACTGCTTTGATTGATGTTATTCAGAGTTGAGACTAAACTGGCGCGGTTGGTTGTTACTAAAGAATTGACTTGGTTTGCTGTTAAGGTAATTTGATTGGCTGCTTGAGTTACTGAATTAGCAGAATTTATCGCAGCGGCCGATACGGCTTTTGTGGAAGTGTCCGCCGTAGCTGCTACTTTAGAAACATCAGCGGCGACTGCTGATATTTCCGTCGTGAGCGATTGATTTAAGGTGCTTGCTTCTCCCTTTAATGATTGATTTAAACTGCGGGCTTCCCCCTTTAATGATTGATTTAAACTGCGGGTTTCCCCCTTTAATGATTGATTTAAACTTGCTATTTCGGTTTTTACAGATTGATTTAAGCTGCCAATGTCCCCCCTTACAGATTGATTTAAAGTTTTTATTTCCGCTTGGGCAGTTTTAGTTAAAGTCGATAAATCTTGAGTGAGTTTAGCTGCACCTTTAGCGGTGTTGGCTGTATTCTCGGCAAGAGATTTAATATTGTTAAACAGCGCGGGGTCAGTGTAGAAGTTAGCTAGGCGGACTGTGGATCGAATAAGTTCGTCGATAGTAACTCCAGCTTGACCTTTTAAGCGCGAATTGTTGCAGATAATCTCAGGGGGACAGTCGGCACTAACGGGATTTGCGGTAAGTAACGATTCTGGCAAAATCGAGTTGGGGGTAATGTCGATCGACGATTCGCCAATTAAACCGGATTTATTCGCTTCGATCACCACATCCCGGGGAATCACTAAAGTACCGGGGGCAATCTCCAGCGTCACGTCTACGCCGTTGGAACCCGGTTGGAGGGCGGTAATTTTACCGACTGCAACCCCACGATACCTGATGGGCGTGCCTATTTGCATTCCTTGGGCGCTGCCAAATTCTACGGCGAATTTGTAGCTGCGGTTTCCTAGCTGCACGCCCCGCAGCCACAGCACTAAGCCGCCAAATAAACCGATTCCTACTAAAATTAAGAGCCCGACAGAACCTTCTCTTACAGTTCGCGATCGCATATTACCTCCTTAGGCAGTTGGCAGTTGATAGTGGGCAGTTGATAGTTGATCGTTGATAGTTGTTAATTTTTTTCTGATGTGTTGCCTATAGATTTTAGATAGGCGTTTAGCCTGGGCGACAG
The DNA here is from genome assembly GCF_036705345.1 of Microcoleus sp. B3-D2. Classification (NCBI taxonomy): domain Bacteria; kingdom Bacillati; phylum Cyanobacteriota; class Cyanophyceae; order Oscillatoriales; family Microcoleaceae; genus Microcoleus; species Microcoleus sp. B3-D2. The sequence goes on along the minus strand of NZ_JAUBUG010000045.1, from coordinate 1,869 downwards.
TTCGTCAATAATTGGCTTGAGTGTTTCTACTTGCGTACTTGTTAGTAGTTGCCTAGTATAAGCCCGTCTCAACCAGTGCTTTGTTTCATATAAAGAGCCTCGGGCAATCTTGATAAATCTCCGATGATCCTGATAACTACCTCGACCATCTCCTTCAGCAAGGTTAGCACCAATACTATCAGCAGAGCGAATAATTTGCTTGCCGACAGTATCTTTTGCTAGTGCGTCCCATTTTATAACAATATTCCAAATTTCATCAGCTAATTTTTCAGCTAATTTATAAACATCTGGTTGAGTCGAGGGGGGATATTATTCCCCGCCCCTCTCAGTTAGATCGGGGCGTGCGACTTTCACCGCACCCAGCTCCCGATGTTCTTGGCTTGCGCCTTTGCTCATGTGGAGATAATCGTGGCAGCTTTCGTGAACCGCTAGAAGGTTATTTATTTTCCAATTATTATGGCAACAGTCTACATGATGTAGATGTACCTTTTCATCGCCTAGCATTTTTAAGCCACATTTTCCACATTTATGGTTTTGCCGTTTTAAAGCTTTAGAGGTTTGTCCGTCGTAGAGTTTGCTGTTACGCTCGCTCCAGTAGGCTATGTCTCCGTCGTAGGGAGATTTCTCTCCTTTGACATTGGCAAATTTGTTTTCGGAGTAGGGAACCGCCGGGAACGCTTTTTCTATCAATTTCTCGACAGTATAACGGTTCTGTTTCGATTCCTTATTGAATACCTTGAAGGCTCTATTTTCGATGAACCACAGCGAGAACCGTGACCCATGTAACTTACAGTAGCGATGGTAATTTCTCCAGCCTCTAACCACAGAAGCTAATTTCTCAGCCTTGAGCGTGGCTCCATAATTCGAGTTGTTGACGATGTGTTTTACCTTCTGACGGAACGCTTTAAAATTGTCCGCTGATGGAACGCTTCTAAATTTCCCGTTGTTTTGCACTTTGAAATGCCAACCGAGGAAGTCAAACCCATCTGTCGTAGCCGTCAACTTGGTTTTCTTTTCACTAACCTTCATCCCTCGTTCTGCCAGAAATTCGCTGACTTTATCAAGTATTGCCTTCGCATCATCTTTAGGTTTCAGAATTATTACCATGTCATCCGCATAGCGGACTGATTGGTGTATCTCCTCAATTCCATTGAGCGCGATATTGGCTAGTAATGGACTTACCACACCCCCTTGTGGGGTTCCTTGTTCTGGAAATTCTGGGTTGACTCCTGCTTTTAGACAACGGAATATTCCGGTCTTAATGCCCTTTGGGGCGATGAGTCTTTCCATTATACTGATATGGCTTATCCTGTCGAAGCATTTTTCGATATCGAGTTCGATAACTCGCTTCTCTATTCCGTTACTATTGGAGCGTAGATTGCTGAACAGAGTCTTCTGCGCGTCGTGCGCCGACCTTCCTGTTCTAAACCCATAACTCCGGGCGTGAAAAGTTGCTTCGTGTGCTGGCTCTAGCGCGTATTTTGCGAGGCATTGCCACGCTCTATCTGCGATAGTCGGTATCTTGAGGAGGCGGGTACTCCCATCCTTTTTAGGGATTGGTATTGAACGTAGCTTCTGGTGTTTCCAGTTGTTACTTTTGGCTCTGAGTTCTTCCCCCAGGGCAAACCTTTCCTCAAATGTGAGTGAGGCTTGGACATCGATTCCCGCAGTCTTTTTGCCAGCATTTAGTTGAGTTACTTGACGTATCGCCAGCATTCTTGCAGCCCAAGATTTCAGAATTAGCTTTTGAAGGGACTTCGCTTTCGGCTTGTCTCCAACCTGAATCGCTTTATACACGCGCTTTTGTAGGCGGAATAAATTACGGCGGAATTTCTTCCACGGTAACGTTTTCCAAGATTCACTAACATT